>CALGZD010000376.1 GCA_937934635.1 uncultured Deinococcales bacterium | reverse complement strand
GCAGTTGATTTAAGTATTGACAAAAATAATCCTAGAGTTATCTATGCAACCATTTGGCAAGCCTATCGGAACTTTTGGGAGATCTCTTCTGGTGGTCCTGATTGTGGTCTTTACCGTTCAGATGATGGGGGGGACACTTGGACAGATATAAGCCGTAACAAAGGTATGCCATCTGGCATGTTGGGCAAGATGGGCGTGGTGGCTTCGCCTGTGAAGTCTGGTCGAGTTTGGACGATTGTTGAACATGCAACTAAAGGTGGCATTTATTTATCTGATGATTATGGCGATACTTGGGAGCACGTCAGTGACAATCAAAAGCTGATTTCTCGTGCATGGTACTACATGCACCTGACAGCGGACACGCAAGATGCAGATACTATCTATGTCAATAATTTAAGCTTTTGGAAATCAACCGATGCTGGGCGTAACTTTACTGAAATAGGAACACCACACGGTGACAATCATGACCTCTGGATTGATCCTGTGCATCCAAATCGCATGGTGCAAGGCAATGACGGTGGTGCGAATGTGTCTTTTAATAGTGGTGCAAGTTGGTCGAGTATCTATAACCAACCAACAGCGCAGTTTTATCACCTAGATGTTGATCACGGAAAACCCTATAAGGTTTACGGGACACAGCAAGACAACTCCAGTGTGGCAGTGCCTAGCAGGAGTGATAACAGTAGTATCCACTGGAGTGATGGGCATATTGCTGGCTCAGGTGAAAGTGGCTATCTAGCTGTTAATCCAAATAATCCTGATGTGGTTTTTGTCGGAGCTATTGGTAGTACCCAAGGTGGTGGCAATGGTTTACAACGCTATGACCACAAAAATGGGCAGATTCGTTTGGTAACGACTTGGCCTGAAGAAATGACGGGATATGGTGCAAAGGATGATAAATATCGCTTCTTTTGGACTTATCCGATTTTCTTTTCTAAACATGAAAAAGGTGCATTATATATTGCAGGTAATTATGTTTTTAAAAGTACCAATGAAGGGCAGAGTTGGCAGAAGATTAGCCCTGATTTGAGTACGAATAACGTAGACCGTATGCAACCAACAGGTGGACCGATTAATCGTGATTCTGTTGGGGCAGAAGTCTATTGTGTTGTGTTTTCAATGGCGGAATCACATTTTGAAGCTGGTACGCTTTGGGCTGGTACGGATGATGGACGGGTTCACATCACTAAAAATGATGGTAAGACTTGGATGGAGATTACACCGAAAAAGATGCCTGTTGATGGGATGGTTACAGGGCTCGAGCCATCCCCCCATGACCCTGCTACTTGTTATATGACGGTAACAAAATACAAATTAGATGACTACAGCCCTTATGTTTTCAAAACCACGAACTACGGTAAAACATGGACGGCTATTACGTCAGGCATAGCTTCTGACGATTTTGTTCGTTGTGTGCGTGAAGACCCGACACAGAAAGATTTGCTTTACATCGGCACGGAAACAGGTATTTATCTAAGCTTTGATGCTGGTAAAAAGTGGCAACGTATCCAAGCAAACTTCCCAGTTACACCCGTTTACGACATGATGATTCGAGATAATGACCTCGTTATCGCTACACATGGTCGTGCTTTTTGGATTCTTGATGATTTGAGTCCATTACATGGTTTTAAAGAGTCACTATTGAAGTCCAACCAGCTTTACGTGCGTGATGAGAACATTCGCATCGTCCCAAAAATGTTTGATGGTGGTTTTGGTGATGCACCAGGTAAAAATTATATGGCTACATTGGGCATAGTCGCAGCCTATGAAACAGAGAAAAGCCCTGAAGGAACTATTGAGCGACATTATCTAGATACAGGAACCAATCCTGATAAAGGAATGGTGATTCGCTACTATTTAAAGGATGAACCAAAAGAACCAATAGCAATAACATTCAAAGATGATTCAGGAAATGTTGTTCGAAGCTTAACAAGCTTGACTGACAAGGAAAAAGAAGACGGACTTGACTCAGCTAGAAATGATGTCGCAGTTCCTGCTTCACAAGGCTTTAACCGATTTGTTTGGGATATGAACTATCCAAGAACTAGCAAACTAAAAGGTGAGGATTTTGCGTCTCAATTTGCTATGCATGGTCCGATTGTGCCACCAGGTGAGTATACGGTTGAGTTACACATAGCAGGGAAGACACTTTCGAAGACTACAAAGGTTGTCAAAGAACCATCAGTAAAGACGTCAGATAAAGATTTGAGAGCACAGTTTATACTTCACAAGCAGATTTTCGATAAAGTAGAGGAAGGTATCCTAACTGTAAACAGTATGCGAGATGTTCGCAAGCAACTTGCGGATTGGCAAGAGCGTGCTGCTGAACACAAAGATGTTGTGAAACAAGCCAAGGCGTTGACTGAGAAAGTTAAAAAGCTAGAAGAACGTTTGATTGTGCCTGATTTGCGTGATGGCTGGCCAGACACGTTTAATAACGGTGCTCGATTGCTTTCTAAGCTCAGTACCTTAAGTGATGCTGTGAAAATTGGTGATTATAAGCCGACGGATCAGGCACACGAGGTTTTTGAGCATTT
>CALGZD010000375.1 GCA_937934635.1 uncultured Deinococcales bacterium | reverse complement strand
AGTTGCTGTGTCAAGATAGCTTGCAAGTTATTGGCAAGCTGTACACGTACCTGCTCTTGCTGTGCTTCTGGAAAAACATCAATAATCCTGTCAACCGCTTCAGGTGCAGAGTTAGTGTGCAATGTTCCCATCACCAAGTGTCCTGTTTCAGCAGCAGTTACCGCAGCACCAATCGTTTCATAATCACGCATCTCACCAACAAGAATAATATCTGGCGCTTGACGAAGTACAGCTCTCAATGCTTTATCGAAGCCATAGGTATCTTCACCAATTTCACGCTGATTAATAATCGAGCGTTTGTGTGTATGGAAAAATTCGATAGGGTCTTCAATCGTAACGATGTGTTTTTGAAAGGTTGTGTTGATGAGGTCAATCAATGCCGCCAACGTAGTAGACTTGCCAGAGCCAGTTGGACCCGTTACCAAGATTAGTCCACGAGGAAGCTTTGCAAGTGCAGCAACTTCATTGGGCAAACCCATCTGCTGTAAAGTCATGAACTCTTCAGGAATCGTTCGAAGTACGCCACCAACAGAACCTTTTTGGAAAAAGACATTAACCCTAAAGCGCCCGTGTCCTGTCAAACTAAATGAAATATCTTGTTCTCTATCTTCTTCAAATTCACGCTGACGCTTCTCATCCATCATAGAGAACATCATTTTACGTGTCATTTCAGGCGATAGTCTCGGAAAATCTGTTGGTTGCCACTTACCATCAATTCGTAACATCGGTGGTAATCCCACAGTGATAATCAAATCCGATGCCCCTTTTTCTATGGTCAATTTAAGTAAATCCACCATATTTAGGGATTTTTTGCCTGCTGGCTTATCGTGCATTGTCATTTTGGATGCCCCCTTAATGATTTGTTTTTATTTATTCTTAAATTCATATTAGATGTTTATGTTGAAGTCTTGGCGAGCACTTCTTCTAAAGTTGTCATGCCTTTAAAGGCTTTACGAATACCATCGCCACGCAGCGTAACCATGCCTTGCTTAATTGAGACTTCTTTAATCTCATTTGCTGACAAGCCTTTAATAATTGCCTTTTCTACTTCTTCGTCATTAATCATGAGCTCGTGAATACCCATACGACCTTTATAGCCTGTACCACCACACTTTTCACAGCCTACACCTCGGTATAGTTTGTGCCCTTCTAGCTTCTCAGCAGGCAAACCTAATTGCCTTAACACATCAGGATTGGGTGTATATTCGGTTTTACAGTCTTTACAAATACGACGAACCAAGCGCTGTGCAAGCACACCAAGCAATGCAGCAGAAATATTAAAAGGTTCAACACCCATTTCTCCGATACGAGTGATAACGCCCGCAGCATCATTCGTGTGCAGTGTAGCAATCAGCAAGTGACCTGTCAGTGCTGCTTCAACAGCAATTTCAGCAGTTTCACTATCCCTAATCTCACCAACCATGATTACATCAGGATCTTGGCGCAAGAATGAACGTAGCGCCGAAGAAAAAGTCAGACCTGCCTTGTTATTCACCTGCGTTTGGTTAATACCTGGAATTTCGTATTCCACAGGATCTTCAACTGTAGTTACATTCACTTCAGGAACTGCAATTCGCTTCAAAATACTAAACGTTGAAAAAGACTTACCTGAACCTGTAGGACCAGTAATCAAGAACATGCCATAAGGCTGTTGAATCACATCTTTAAAACGCTGAAGATTGTAATCAGCAAAACCAAGCGTTTCAATCTCAGGAATGCTATCTGCCTTTTTCAAAATACGCATTACGGCTTTTTCACCATATACAGTAGGCAATGTAGAAAGACGTAAATCAGTATTATGATTTTTATACTTATAACGAATACGACCATCTTGTGGCATTCGTCTTTCTGCAATATCTAAATCACCCATAATTTTAATACGGGCAAGCAAAGCACTTGCACTTTGCTTAGGAAGGTGCATGTACTCCTGTAAAACACCATCTTTACGAACACGTACCAAAACGTCTTCAGCATTTGGTTCAATATGAATATCAGAAATATCATTCGTTATAGATTCACCAATGATGTTATTGACAACTTTTACAAGAACATTGTCGTCTAAACTATCTTGATCATCCAGGATAATGTCATCGCTACTTGTGCCAACTTCTTCAACAAGTTCTTTGGCAAGTGCGTCCATGTTCGCACCTGACTGGAACATTCTATTGATAAGACCTTCGAGTGTCTCTTCAGTAGCAACTGCAGGTTGGATCTCTTTTCCTGTTAACAACCTTAAATCATCAAGTGCAAAGACATGACGAGGGTCTTTCATAGCAACAACTAAAACATCATCTTCCAAACGCAATGGCATGATGTTATAGCGTCTAATCGTTGCTTCTGGAATAATCGCTGCTGCGTAAGGATCGATTTCAACAGTCTCTTGCTCAATGTAGTCATAATTTAACTGCATTGCTAAACTTCTAGCAAGCATTTCAGGACTAATTTTGCCTGACTGTACAAGGGTATCTTCTAGTTTACCCCCACCAGTACGCTGAGTACTGAGTGCTTCCTCAATATCATTTGCAGTAACAAAACCAAGATCAATAAGCGTTTCGCCTAAAGGCTTCGTACGACCAGTTTTAGCCTGTTCGCTCAGTGCCTGACGAAGTTGTTCACGCTTAATCTTATGAGTTTTTAAAAGTGTTTCACCTAAACGCCCTTTGTCATCTGCATAGAGAATATCTACTAAGCGACGAATCTCAGGCTCTGGACTACAAACAAAGTCAATATCTCTATCGATGATTGCTTTGAGTTCGCCCATTTGCCTTGGATCGGCAATAGCTAAAGTTAACTTGTCTCCACTATCTTGTATAGGCACAGCATTAAACTGCATAGCATCTAAGCGGAGTAATTGTGTTGACCACTTTTCATTTAGCTGGCTTTCATCCAGCATTTCAACATAGTTTAAGTCATTCTGCTCAGCCAATAATTGCGCTGTTTCCTCGTAACTAATATGCCCCAGCTGAATTAAAATCTTCCCGAGAAGACCACCTGTACGGTTTTGTTCTTCAAGTGCTTCAGCAATTTGCTCTTCAGTCACAAAACCTTTTTGTATAGCAATTGCACCAAAGCGCTTACTCGTATCTACATTGACATCAGGTGGTGACTCTAACCCAAGTTCTGGATAATACGTTGCCAATGCCCAAAGAATTTCCTTACTCAAAGCATTGTATGGCTCAATAATACAACCAGTCTCGTCCTCGAGCTCTTCAATTGTGAGCGCATCTAATGGGTCATTGAAAGCGACACGCAAACGATTACCTTCTATGGTAAAAGGCATCACTTCTAAATCTTGTGCTAAATCACTAGGTACCTTAGCAAGTGCTTCTGGCATCACGTCAACACGGGGCAGGGTTACTAGTGGAATACCTATAGATTCCTCAATAGCCCTAGCTATCCTATGTTCCGAAATAACCCCAAGGTTAACTAAAACATCAGCTAACCTACCACCAATTTCAGCCTGTTGCACAATGGCTTCTTGTAAGTTTTCATCACTTACATAGCCACTGTCCAGCAAAACTGCTCCGAGACGTTTATCACCACTTGAAAGGACTGCCACCGCTGCTCCTAAAATTCTATAAAACTAAAAATTCAATAAAACTAAGCACTTAAAACAAGTAAGTAGTTGATACTTACCTAGAAGTTATTTTGCCATTTAATTTATTGCAAAATAGATAATGCTAGCGTCATTATAGAGCGCCCATGACATAAAAAGCTCTTAAGTATTCAAAGAATCTATTGAGCAAAGCTTCATGAAAACGTAAGAGCTGAAGTGAAAATTTAAAAAGGCATTAGCACTTCGTTTAATTTCATAACTTGTGATATGCAAAATACAAATTTAAAATCTGAAAATATTCAGCCACCTAAGTATCACTAACTTATGTTCATTTTTCCTAAACAATATCTTTCAAGTTTACGTAGTTGTTTTGTATGTGGCTTACCTGGACTAAGCGGTTTGACTAAAATACTGTGTATCCCATATATGTTAGCGCCTAGGACATCAGTAAAGAGTTGGTCGCCAAGCATCGCACAATGTTCTCGTCGGGCATTTAAAAGTTTTAGGGCTCGAGCCCACCCAATCGGCAGTGGCTTAGCCGCTAAAGCAATTCCCTCTAGTTGCAAATATTCCAACCAATAGCGAACATGCTCAAACTTTCCATTACTCAAAATAAAAATGCCTATCCCCTGTTCAGCTAACTGCTTCAACCATACTTCAAACTCCACAGCTATAGAATCTGCATACGAAGCAACCAAAGTATCATCTAAATCTATCAGCAAATAGCTAATACCTTCTTCTTTTAGAATATCTACTGTTAAATCGGTTAAATTATCTAAATATAAATTTGGAGTTAATAGTTTCAAGTTTTTGACCTTAAGTACCAAGTTGAAAATAAGTTTAACTATCTTGACACCTAAAATACTGGAGATGTGGCGTCCTGTAAGGGATTAGAGGTAAATCAAATAATATAACTTAATTTTACACACGTACTTACTAATTAAGGCACACTATACAGCCTATGATGTCAAATAACCTAAAACACCATAAAAAGTTTTCACTATACTATTTACCCAATCTTGAAATGGTATCTTGAAAACCAAAGTAGACAGAAACGCAAATACTATAGATTAGATCACTCCTCATAAGGTTACTTAAATGGCAAGCAAAAAACCTTTTTTTAAAGATCCAACAAAAAACACTCATCAACAAGTACATCCAGACGATGAGGCGTTTAAAAAACTAAAGAAACGCAAACCAAAACTTCGTACCTTAGAAGATTTGCGCCCTCTGATTAAAGAAGGTAAATATCGTATTGGTCCTCATGCCCACAGCCATGCCCTTAGTGAAGGCTTCAACGAAAGTGACATGGTTGGCTCAATTCTTTATGGAAAAGAACTCATGCGTTATGTTCTTGACGAACGTCTTCTAGTACTCGGTCAAATCTCTCCCAGTCCAACAGTCAAAATCCCTCTTCACGTAGTCCTAGAGTATTCAAAACCTCGCATGGTTGATATCGTAACAGCCTTTGTTCCTAAACGTCCACATCGTCCTGTATCAAGAGGGAGACTTGCAGAAATGCTTCGCTATGACAAACACGAACCTGAACTAAAAATAACTGGTTCAAAATAGACAGCTCTCGCCTCCACCTCTCTGCATACAGTACTCCATCACTAATACTAACTAGTATTACATCACTAACCAGTATTACATCACTAACACCGTGAATCTACACAAGCTATACTCATTAGCATGACTGCTGATGACACAACAATCAAACCTATATCACTAGATGCTGTAGCACCAGACGCTGTAGCACTAGACGCTATGGGTGGTGACAACATGCCACAAGCAGCTATTGAAGGCGCTATTCGTGCTCATAAAGAAGGCATCAATGTTGTGTTAGTTGGTAATAAAGAAATCCTTTCAACAGAACTCGCTAAGCACAATGCTAGCCTGCCAATCCACGAAGCTACAGATACAATCACTATGGAAGATCATGCCAGTGATGTTCGGCGGCGTAAGGATTCCTCAATTATGAAAGCCATGCAACTTGCCAAATCTGGCGAGTGCTCAGCCTGCGTCTCAATGGGACACTCAGGTGCAACGATGGCTGCATCACTTTTTGTGCTAGGAAGAATAAAAGGTGTTGAGCGTCCAGCTATCATGGCAAACATGCCAACGCTCAAAGGTGTCTCAATCCTCGCAGATGCAGGTGCCAATGCCGACTGTCGCCCTAGCTACTTGCAACAATTCGCAGTCATGGCATCTATCTATCACCGTGTTGTCCATGGCAGCAGCAATCCTAGCGTTGGACTCATGTCTATTGGTGAAGAAGAAGAAAAAGGCAACGAACTGACCTTAGAAAGTCACCAATTGCTCAAACAAACACCTTCGATTAACTTTTACGGCAACATCGAAGGGCGTGATGTACTCACTGGTGATGTAGAAGTCATCGTTACTGATGGCTTTACAGGTAATGTCATTTTGAAACTTGCTGAAGGTGAAGCTAAGACTATTTTTAGTTGGCTCAGAGAAGGCATTGAAAATGCTGGTATCTTGCAAAAACTTGGAGCACAACTTCTAAAACCAGTCTTTAGAAACCTACGAGATAAGCTTGATCCATCTGAATATGGCGCACAACCTCTTTTAGGTGTCAATGGTTATGCCTTTATTGGACATGGCTCAGCAGACAGCAGAGCGGTTTACAACGCACTTAAAACCGCAAAGTTGACTGTAGAAGCAGACTTACTCAACCAACTTAAGCACGATATTGCCCAATTAGCTCAACTAAATTAGCAATACCCAGTCTTTACAACCCAGTCTTTACAACCCAGTCTTTACAACCCAGTCTTACAATCTAGCTCTTTCGCCAAGCTCCTGTAACAAGTCCTCTACAAAGACCTTTCGACCAAAGCAGTGTTAACAAAAAGCAGTGTCAACAAAAAAATGATGTAGCACTGATGTAGCACAATAATCACGTCTGTTGATGTAGCTGTTGATGTACCAATGCTACAGCGAGTCGTTCACACCTCTGAATTTTTAATAAGGGTTGAGTTTGGATTAAAAAGCTAAGCTACATATAAAGTAATAAGAAGGATAAGTGGTCCCCTTATCCTTCTTATTCCCTAGGTAGTAGTTGAAAAAAACTTGAATTAGGTCTTAACGACCCAAAGATAGTTTGCCATATCTAGAGGGTGTTTGTAAAGCCCCCAAAGGTCCTACACGCCAATTTGTTCGAAATCTCACCAATATCCATGACCTACAACACTCCTAAACAACTCACTTTAAAACATATTAGGTTAAACCTTGATGCGTTCCCATTAGTATTCCAATAACACCAAAATTATATCCAAAACACTAAAAAATAAAGAAGTACTTTATATTATAGTTTTAAATCCATCTGTGAAATGAACGTAGATTCAAATCAGGTGCGTTTTCTAATTCAAGCTATGTTACACTAGACTTCATCGGGTCTTAACTCTTTACTTATCCTTCCTCTACAGGTTAGTATGCACGAGGGATTACCCGAAAATTTATTCGTAAGGAGTAATATTTATGCGCAAAATTTTTGTTGCTGTTTTAGTTCTTGGGCTTTGCTCACTAGGTTTAGCTCAGACACTTGCTGAAGTACAAGATCGTGGCGTTCTACGCTGTGGTATTGGTCAAGCAAACACACCAGGCTTTGGTACTATTAATGACCAAGGTGTTTGGGAAGGTATCGACGCAGACTACTGTCGTGCTGTAGCTGCTGCAGTACTAGGCGATAGCGAAGCTGTTGAGTATCGTCAACTTTCTTCACAAGAGCGTTTCACTGCACTTGCTTCAAGTGAGGTAGATGTTCTAATCCGTACAACAACATGGACAAGTAGTCGTGACACAGCTTTAGGTCTAAACTTCACAGCTACAACTTTCTATGATGGTCAAGGCTTCATGGTTCGTAGCAACTCTGGTATTAGTGACCTCGAGAGCATGGACGGCGCAAGCATCTGTGTTCAATCTGGTACTACAACAGAACTTAACGTTGCAGACGTTATGGCTGCAAACGACATCGACTGGGAGCCAATCCTAGTTGCAAATGCTGACCAAGCACTTTCAAACTACGAAAGTGGTGCTTGTGACGTATATACAACTGATAGCTCATCGCTTAACGGTCAGCGTACAAAACTTGCTAACCCAAGCGAGCACAGCATTCTTTCAGAAAAAATCTCTAAAGAGCCTCTAGGTCCATCTGTTCGTCATGGTGATGACGAGTGGTTTGATGTTGTTCAGTGGACTGTTTTCGCAACATTCCTTGCTGACGAGTGGAGAATTAACATGGACAATGTTAATGAAATTGCTGCAACATCAGAAGTTCCTGATGAGCAACGTCTTTTAGGTATTATTCCTGACAACGTTGAGCAACTTGGTCTAAGTGCAGATGCATTCTTAAATGTAATCTCACAAGTAGGTAACTACACTGACATCTACGATCGTAACTTAGGTCCAGATACTCCAACATTTATCCCACGTGGTCTAAATGCTAGCTACATTGATGGCGGTATCCACTACGCACCACCAGTACGTTAATCAACGTATTGATTTGAATACTAGAAAGGGCGGTTTCAAAGCCGCCCTTTCTTATATTATTTTTTATTCTTGCCTATCTTAAAATACATATATTTTTTACGAAACAGTTTGGTAATGTTTTATCAAGTACTGTGTACGACAAATAGCAAACTATTAGGTAGGTTTCACAACCTTATACTGTTTGTAACACCTATCAATTGTTAGATAACATAGGTTCTATGATTAATTGCGTGGTCAATTGCATGGTCAATTACGTGGTCAGTTGCATAGTCAGTTGCATGGTCAGTTGCATGGTCAGTTGCGTGGTCAATTCAGCTAGAAACAAACTGAAAAGCTCGGCAACTCAAAGCATATCCAACAGCTTTGTAACGACATACCACTCTTTAAATCAAAGAGCCCTAATTTCTTAAAATTATCTATAGGAGGCTTCTCTTTTCATGGCGGTACAACAAGTAGGGGAAAATAGTCAAAACTCAATTCCCTTTTATCGAAACGTAAAAGTTATAGGCAACTTAGCACAGGGTATCTTTTTAATACTTGTGCTCGTAGGCTTAGCTTTTCTCGTCAGGAATGTAATTATTAATGCTAGAGAGATCAATATCACTTTAGGTTTTGATTGGTTAGCTACTAGAGCAGGTATCCCTCTTTCGGAATCACCTATTCCTTACGATCAAAATATCCACTTTTATAGACGAGCTATTTTTGTTGGTTTTTTAAATACCCTAAAAGTATCTCTTATTGGCATGGTTCTGGCTACTTTACTGGGCGTTGGAACAGCACTCATGCGTTTATCTAACAACTGGGTATTGAGACAGGTTGCAACGTTTTATATCGAAATCGTTCGTAACATTCCTTTAGCAGTACAGATTTTCTTTTGGTATACCGTACTGTTCATTCCTAGTTTACCTATTGGTGGTAATGGTTTTGACTTAGGTCAAGGCATTCTCAACAACTCTGGAATCGCTATGCCGTGGCCCTATTACACACAAAATGCTGTCCTATGGTTACCTTGGCTTATTGGCGCTTTAGTCTTGGCTATCATTGTATTTTTCATACGCCGTAGACAAATTATTCTTTCTGAACGACCTGGTAATCCATGGATTCTAACACTACTTGCATTTGTAGTTGTTTCACTTGTTGGCTACTTTGTTGCAGACAATCGCTCGACATATCCTGAAAACTTAGCTTTAAATTTCAAGGAATCTAGCGGACGCTTTACAAGCTATATTGATGCAAATCAAGATGAGGCTTTTACAAGCAGAACTGAAGAAACTGTCAGAGCTATTCCAATTATAGCAAAGATGGATGAGGGCACACTTACCTCTATTCCAGATAAACGCAAAGAAGCTAACCGAACTGTATACTCCAGCTTTAGATTTCCACTGATTAAAGAATCTGAATTTGAAGAAGCAGAAGTAACCTTTATCAACCCTGAAAATGCAGAAGGCTTATCTATTCACTACAATAAATTTCCAAGTGTTGGACAAATCTACAAAGATCGCAATGGAAACGGAGTCTTTGATAAAGGCGAAGCACAACGTACTCAAGAAGAGATAGACGCCAGTGGAACACCAGAAGATGGTTACGAAGGTATCAACTATCAAGTTCAAATGACAGTTAAAAACTTTGAACGTCATCTAGTAACCGATAACGATGGTGAAACCAAGCTTCCAAAATTTAAAGGCGATAATATTAATACCAGAGCTGAGCTAAAATCTGCTTCACCTTTTGCATGGAGCAAACCTAGCTTTCCAACTGAGCGTACGGGCATCGTAGGGGGTCAAATTCTTACTAATGCTTATTTAGCACTCCTAATTGCTTTGGTTATCTATACCGCAAGCTTTATTGCTGAAATTGTTCGTGGTGGCATTTTGTCTGTACCCAAAGGACAACGTGAGGCAGCACAAGCAGTTGGTCTAAATGGTAGTCAAACCTTTAATCTAGTTGTTTTGCCACAAGCTATGCGTATCGTAATTCCGCCTATGATTAGTCAATACCTTAACTTGGCAAAAAACAGCTCCTTAGGTCTCTTTTGTGCCTACCCTGAGTTCTTTAAAGTCAGTGAAATCATTACTGGACAATCAGGTGGTGCAGTACCTATGGTTATAATTCTCATTGCTGGTTACTTGCTTATCAGCTTAACTTTCTCTTTCATCTTAAACATTTTCAATAATCGTATGAAACTGGTGGAGCGTTAATATGGCCTTTCAACCTCAACCTGCCCGTCCGTCACCACAGCCAACTTCTGGTTTTGGCTTTTGGCTTAGACAGAACATCTTTAACAGCCCTCTCAACAGCATCATCTCTCTTTTGATGATTATCTTAATTTCGTGGTCACTCTTTAATTTAGTCACATGGATTGTTGCTGAATCAGACTGGCAGATTGTTTGGAATAACCAACGCCTCTTGGCAGTTTTCCAATATCCTTCTGACCTACTCTGGCGACCGATGACCTGCATAATCATCATCATGTCTTTGTTTGGTTTAAATGCAGGCGTTTCAAACGAAGGTATTGGACACATCATCCGTAGAGCCTTTTATTGGATTCTCGGTCTCATTGTAATCATTGCAATTGTTGCTTTAGTTTATTGGGAATCTGTGCGTCTTTACTGGGTAATTGCAGCTCTTCTTCCTATAGTTTTCTTCTTTATTGGTAATGCAATACCACAAATAGCAAAATTCCTGTCTTGGGGCTGGGTGCTGCTTTGGTTTGTCTGTACATTCATCCTCGTTGGCTTTGGTGGTGGACACGGACATGAATCCACAAGTCCAATGCGTTATGTAAACCCTAACTTATGGGGCGGGATGCTACTAAGCTTCTTCTTATCCATTACAGGTATTGTTCTTTGCTTTCCGATTGGCATAGGTCTTGCACTTGGTCGTGAAAGTAAGTTACCAATCATTCGAACTATCTGTACAGGCTACATTGAAATTTTACGTGGCTCACCACTAGTATCATGGCTATTCTTAGCTTCAGTTATGTTGCCACTTGCAATTAATGCTACCCCTGCAGGAATTATTCGTGCACAAGTTGCGATTATTCTTTTCGCTGCTGCATACATGGCTGAAAATGTTCGTGGTGGTCTGCAAGCCTTGCCTAAAGGTCAAGGAGAGGCAGCACACGCGCTTGGATTGAGTCCTTGGGATACGACTAGTATAATTATCTTGCCTCAAGCACTTCGTGCAGTCATTCCTGCAATTGTTGGTCTTTTTATCGGCCTTTTCAAAGATACATCACTTGTCCTTATCGTCGGACTTGTAGATATTTTTGCTATGCTTAATCAAATTGCAAACCAGCCAGATGCAACTCTAGTTGCTGGTGGTATTCTAAAAGAACTTTTTATCTTTGGATCACTCTTCTACTGGTTCTTCTGTTACCGCATGAGCATTGCTAGTAGACAACTTGAAAAACAACTAGGTCTAGGAACTAGGTAAGAAAGGTACTATATGACAACAACATTTCCAGAAGGATTAGTCACTGCATTCGCACCTGATGGTGGCGAAAAAATTGTAACAATTGATCGTCTAAATAAGTGGTACGGAGATTTCCACGTACTGAAAGACATCAACTTGAGCGTGAATAAGGGTGAAGTAGTTGTGGTTATTGGACCATCTGGTTCAGGTAAATCTACACTCATTCGCTGTATAAATCGCTTAGAAGAACACCAAGAAGGTAAGATTGTTGTGGATGGCACTCACCTTACTGATGACGTCCGAAACATCGATAAAGTACGCCGTTCAACAGGTATGGTATTTCAGAGTTTTAACCTCTTCCCTCACCTAACCGTTATGGACAACATCACACTTGCACCAATTCGAGTTAAAGGCATGAAAAAGTCTGAGGCCGAAGAACGTGCAATGTACTTCTTAGAAAAAGTAAAGATTCCTGAACAAGCTCAAAAATTCCCAGGGCAACTGTCGGGTGGACAGCAACAGCGTGTAGCAATCGCTAGATCACTTACTATGCAACCTGAAGTTATGCTTTTTGATGAGCCTACTTCTGCGCTTGACCCTGAGGTAATTGGTGAAGTGCTTGAAGTTATGGTTGACCTTGCTAAAGAAGGTATGACCATGATTGTGGTAACACACGAAATGGGCTTCGCTCGTGAAGTTGGTGACAGGGTTATACTTATGGATGAGGGTGAAATTGTTGAAGTAGGTACACCAGAGCACTTCTTCACCAATCCTCAAGAAGACCGTACTAAGGACTTCTTATCGAAAATCCTATAAATTCTCCTATAAGTTTATTGACGAAACTAAAACAAACTTGCTAAACTTCAAAGGCAAAAGTATGATACTTTTGCCTTTAAGCTTTTCTTAAGCGTATGCACCACATCAATGGAGAGGTGTCCGAGTGGCTTAAGGAGCACGCTTGGAAAGCGTGTGTGTGGGCAACTGCACCGAGAGTTCGAATCTCTCTCTCTCCGCCAAACTAAAAAA
>CALGZD010000374.1 GCA_937934635.1 uncultured Deinococcales bacterium | reverse complement strand
TGCTGGTCCTGGTCTACCTGCTGCACCTGCTGGTCCCATCGGACCCATTGCACCAGTTGCGCCAGTTGCACCTGCTGGTCCGATTGCACCTCGTGCACCTGCTGGGCCTACTGCACCCGCTGGACCTGCTGGTCCTGGTCTACCTGCTGCACCTGCTGGGCCCATCGGACCCATTGCGCCAGTTGCGCCAGTTGCACCTGCTGGTCCGATTGCACCTCGTGCACCTGCTGGTCCCGCTGGTCCTGCTGGACCTGGTCTGCCATCTACACCTGCTGCACCTGTTGCACCGACTGGACCTGGGCGTCCTGCTGGTCCTATCGGACCCATTGGACCCATAGGACCTGGGTTACCTGTTGCACCCGCTGGTCCTATTGGTCCTATCGCACCAGTTGCACCAGTTGCACCTGCTGGACCTGGACGTCCTGCTGGACCGATTGCACCGCGTTCTCCTGCTGGTCCCATTGGTCCTATCGCACCAGTTGCGCCAGTTGCACCTGCTGGTCCAACTGCACCTCTAGCACCTGCTGGTCCCATTGGTCCCATTGGTCCTATTGGTCCTATCGCGCCATTTGCACCTGCTGGACCAATTGCGCCTCTAGCACCTGCTGGTCCCATTGGTCCTATTGGTCCCATAGCACCTGCTGGACCTGCTGGTCCAACTGCACCTCTAGCACCTGCTGGTCCCATTGAACCTGCTGGTCCCATTGGACCTGCTGGACCTGCTGGACCAGTTCTACCTGGTGCGCCTGTTGCACCTACTGCACCTGAAACACCACCAGACACAGAAACACTATCTACGTGAATATGTGGTCCGATAGGACTTAAATTTCCATTTGAATCAACATGACCATGTGGCGCAATCGGACCCATATTGCCACTAGCATCTATGTGTCCATGCTCCCACCCAGCACCTATATTCGAGTGCCCATGATAACCATCAGATCCGTGACCATCAGAACCATACTGTACACAACATTCAACAGTATGATGCATACCCTTATTATCTGCAGAAACATATGAAACCGCAGCAACAAGAGCTAAACCTAAAATGGTTGAGCTAAATACCTTCATCCACTTTCCTCCAATAAACTATTAAGAAAAATTGTAATAATAGTTTTCCGTCTTACTTGTCCCCTGTTCATTTATCCCCAGAGAAACTCAGAACAGTAAGCAAGGTGAATCAATTCAAAACTAAGAAAATCTCAGAATCAAGAAAATCAAACGTCAATCTAAAGAACAATAAAGCATCTGGGACTATGCCAATTTTGTGCTTAAATTATAGATACTTAAATTTAAATTCGTTATACAAAGACTAGCCTGTAAAAACCTACCTGATAACAACTCTAGCCAAATGTTTCAGAATTCTAAGCATCAGAACGTCATTGTTCAAACGTCACCCACTCCATCAAATTAACACCCACACAATGTGTCAAAACACTGGCTTTGATTCATTTCAGCTTCGTAATATTCTCATACCTACTTAGCTAAGCAAAAACACTCATAAAGCACTTAGGATTAACAAAAGTAGCTACTGTATGTTTTTTTGAAATTACCTATTAAATACCTTGGCATTACCTAATATAGATACTCGTTACTACTCAATAAGTATTTGCAGTAATAAGCAGTTTTAATAAAGATATGCTTAAGCCAACATAGAGGCTAAAATCTAGCCACTTTCTTTCAAAAATCGCAATAAGCATATAGTTAAAACAGACAGTAATCCCCATGCCAATTTTGCTTTAAACTTTTCCTTCTCAAAACATGCTTTATAGATATTCAAGTCATCTGACATTTTCTTTATTCTTTAATTCCTATAGCGGTTGCAAAAAAGATTCCAGCAGCGAAAAACGCTTTTGTATTACTGTTTAAGGCATAGTAAAGCCAACATGAACATCAAAACAGAATCGGTTGTGCTGGATTGTGCTGGAATTAATAATGCGAATGCCACTATTCTTTAATTCCCATTCTTTAATTCTTAAGCAAAGTTAGCAGCCATATACTTAACCACTAAGCTAACTAAAAAAGTCATATAGAAGTTGGCAACACTACATTCTCCCGCTAGAATGCTTTAACTTATTATCTCTAAGGATGAACTCCACATATGACACAATTAGCCGTTCAACTCTACACCCTACGCAGCTTGTTAGATGGATCTTTAAAAAGTTTTGAGACTGTCATTGCATCTATTGCAGAAAAGGGCTTCCAAGCCGTCGAAACAGCAGGATTACCAGATGCAAACGTCAAAGATATAAGAGCGGTGCTTGACACCTATGGTATTTCGGTTTGTTCAGCACACATTGCTATGGTTACTTTAGAAGCAGATTTTAAAAATCAAGTAAAAACGCACCAAGCACTTGCTAACAACAATCTCGTCATACCTTTTTTACAGCCAAATATGCGTGGAAGCAATGCAGAAGAGTGGAAAGTAGTCGCAAAGCGAATCGGTCATGTAGCTAACGCATGTGACAAAGCTGGTATGCAATTACACTATCACAACCATGAATTTGAAATGGTCAGCTTTGAAAATAAAACAGCTTTGGAAATTATAGCGGCTGAAGCGGGAGAAAATCTCAATATTGAACTTGATCTTGCTTGGGTCGTTCGAGGCGAACAAGACCCATCAAAGCTACTTGAGCATTTCTCAGGTCGTGTTACTAGAGTGCATGTCAAAGACATAGCCCCTGACGGCAAAAATCTTGATGAAGATGGCTGGGCAGATGTCGGACATGGCATCATGGATTGGAAGCACTTACTTCCAAAAGCTACCATGGTCGGTGCTGAGGCATTTATTGTTGAACATGACAATCCAAAAGACCCAGAAAAAACGATTAGCCGTGGGATTGAGTTTATCAAAAGTATTCAAAGCTAAACTTAAGATTTATATTTTAAAGCTTCCATAAGCTCATCAACGATGGCATCTGTATCGCCACGGCTCGAGGCCGTGGCTACATGATCACGGATGTGTGCTTTTAAAACAGCCTCATTGATTTTACTAAGCGCACCTTGTACTGCTTTAATCTGTTTTAGGACATCAACGCAGTAGACTGTTGGGTCATCCAACATTCTGCCTATGCCTTCTAAATGCCCCTTTGCACTTTTTAGACGCAAGCTTGCATCTTGCCGAGTTTGTTCATCTAAATGCAAGCAGTCATCATTTATAGAAGAATTTGTAGAAGAATCTGTAGTCAAAACTTTACCTCAACTATCTAAATCTTTATGCAGCTTCAGAAGCTTGATAACCTTCTTCAACAACTGCCTTAATTAAATCTTGTACAGCAACATTACCCGTTACGTCTGCTAAACCATTTTCCAAATCGACATTAACGTTATCGACACCATTAACATCTTTTAAGGCTTCTTCAACCGCTGCTTTGCAGTGTCCACAAGTCATTCCTGTTACTTTTAGTTGCATAGCTCTTAATTCCATGGCTTTAAAGCTCCTTCATCTACCCCTATAGGGGTGGGGGCTAGTATAGCAGTTACACTAGCCAAAACGCAATAAAAAAGTAGGAACTCGATTGAATTCCTACTATCATAACGTGACTTATGTAGACGCTAAATCATTCTCCCAAATGAGCTTTAAGGTCTTCTAACAACACTTTGCAAAGCAGCTTTGCCAGTGGTTGTGTCGTAGTTTATGCCAGTGAACTTGATTGATGTATTAGCAAGAAGAAAATTCGCTTCGGCTTCTTCGCCAGGCTCGAGCCTCACGGTCATCATGCTGCTCTGATTGCCAAGGTCAGTCCTAAACTTAGCAACAACCTCACCAGCATGAGCACAGTACTGTCCTGCAAAGCAACGATTATCGTTGAGTTCAAGAAGTGTCAACTTCAAATCATCATTAAAGGTATAGCTAAATCCAACTTGAAAGTCTAAAGCCTGAACATTTCTATAGGCAACAACTTCTGGCGCACTTACTATTTCAGTTACTTCTGGATATACATACACGGGCGTAGCTACTTCAGGTGTAACGACTTCAGGTTTAACGACTTCAGGTTTAACATCAATAATTCTTTGATAAGCAATATTGTAATTAACAGCAAATTCTGGCGTTGCTACAGGTGAATTTGCATTCTGCGTTACTGTATAAAGTGTCCCATCACAAGACAGATACTGCCCTTCAACATCAATATTCAAAATATCATTGGCACTTAAACAACTTGACGTTTGTAGTGGTGTCAGATTTGAAGGTGTGATGCTTCGACCATCAGCAAGATTACCTATAGTTGCATAGTAGTTATTGAGATAAGCGTCGTAACTCGAGAATCCATTATAATATTGGTAATACTGGCTTGTTGTTGCAGATAAATTGTCCTGTTGCGCTACTGTATTAACTCCTACAGGTGTTGCTGTAAACACTGTTATTGGTTTTATGGTTCTAACACCCGCAGCGTTATTCACACTTACACTTCTTAGTTCAATATTTTCTGTCGCTGCATAATGACTAACTGGACTCGTAGGCACAGTTGGTAATTCAGCATTGCTTACTGAATTGCTTACTGACTCATATGCATAATAATTTTGCAAATAGGCTTCATAGCTATCAAAACCATAATACTCACCCGCTGCAAAGCTGATGGGCAGCAGTGTAGCCATCACTAAACTCAAAACTAAATATAATTTATTCTTTAACATAATCTTTTCCCTCCAAGAAAAAAATAGTAAAAATTTGTTTTAGAAACGATTGTGTTCCTACAAAAGTGTTTCTAAGTAGTTTGAGCATAATGAACTATTTAACACTCAGCCTGAAAAAAGCTGGACTTTTATTCAGCTAAGGAGTGCGTCCTGTTAAAGTTTGAATATCTATCTGGCATAAGCATCATATTTTTCGTTTTCAGATGGACACACTCTTTTAGATAGTCACACCTTTTTAGATAGTCACACCTTTTGAGATAGGCACACCTCTGAAGTTATTCTAAAAACGAAAAACTTTTACACAAATCCATATGAAACAAACACTCAGCTACTCAGCTACTCAGCTTATGCATAAAGCCTGATTTTTGATATGCTTATTAGCAAACAAGTAGCACACGTGCTGAAAGGGAACTTAATAAAATGTCAGATTACAACTACATTGGTAAAGAAAGACCACTCATTGATGGCATGCAACGAGTCACAGGAAATACCAAATTCGTGGCCGATACCGTTGTTGCCAACATGCTACACATCAAACCTATTTTAAGTTCCTATGCACATGCCAACATTGTAGACATCGATATCTCTGAAGCACTTGATGTTAAAGGTGTCGTTGCAGTTTTAAAGGCAGAAGATTTAATCACTAAAGATAAAACCATCGTTTCAAGAAATAGTTGCACGCTTGCCAAAGATAAAGTCATCTTTGTTGGTCAGCCTGTTGCAGTCGTCGTTGCAGAAACTGAGGCAGCAGCAGCTGATGGTGCTGCTCTGGTTTATGTTGACTACGAAGAACTAGATGCTGTTATTCATATTGAAGAGGCCATCAAAAAAGATGCCGTTCAAGTATGGCCTGAAGGTCTGCCTGAAGAAGATGACGACATGAGTAGTATTCATGGTGGCAGTGACGAAGAAACTACATCTGATGTCGCTGATAAACCTAATAACGCTTCAAAAGAAGGGCATTACGGCTGGGGCGATGTGGAAGCTGGCTTCGCTGAGGCTGACGTTGTCATCGACAGAAGTTATAAATTTGCTGCGGTGCATCAAGGCTATCTGGAAACTCATGCTGTCATTGCCGAACCTTTACCACTTGGCAAAGGATTAACAGTCCGAACGAGTACCCAAGGACAATATGCAGTCAGAAGTATTGTTGCTAAAACACTAGGTCTAGCAGAACGAGATGTAACAGTTGAACCGCTTGCCGTAGGTGGTGGCTTTGGGGCAAAGTATGGCATTTATGATGCATTGGTAGGTGCAGTTGCGCTTTGCATGGAACAACCTGTGAAGTTGTCACTCTCTCGCACCGAAGATTTTCTGAGTACAACACCTGCGCCCGAAATTATCATTGAACTAAAAACTGGTGCTAAAAAAGACGGTAGTTTAACTGCTATGCAAGCACGAATACTCACCAATAATGGGGTCTTTAATTTTACCCACGGTAGTTTTATGTCAATTTGCCTTGGTGGAAGTTATAACTGGCCAAATTCAAAAATAGACACTTATGAAATCCATACCCACCGTGGACAAATTGGCGCATACCGTGCGCCAGGTTCACCACAAGCTTGTTTTGCTATGGAAAGCAACATTGAAGATATGGCGCAAGAGCTTGGTTTAGACCCCCTAGACTTTAGATTGCAAAATGTGACTGAAGGTGGTGTGAAACAGGGTACTGGTAACCCGTGGCCAGATGGAATTGGGGCTAGGGCTGTGCTCGAGCGCATCAAAAGCCACCCACTTTGGACCAATCAAAAGGAAGGTGAAGCTATAGGCATTGCCCTAGGCGCATGGCCCGCTGGTGCTTCTTCATCCGAAGCCATCTGTGGTGTCGATGCAGAAGGCACAGCTCGTCTAAGTTTGGGTACGGTAGATATTTCAGGAACCAATAGTAGCTTTATCTTGGTAGTTGCTGAGACCTTAGGCATCTCCCCTGAGCAAGTCGTTATCGTACCTACAGATACTAACGGTCTATACGGCGCACCATCTGGTGGTAGCCAAGTAACCGTAAGTACAATTGGTGCAGTACAAGAAGCAGCACTTGGGGCAAAAAAGCAGTTGATTGCTTTAGC
>CALGZD010000373.1 GCA_937934635.1 uncultured Deinococcales bacterium | reverse complement strand
TGGAAGCTACTTAGTATTCTCATAAACTTGTCTCTCTTACGCTTATACTGAATCCGACAATATCGTCAACAAACCAAACAGCTAGAGACGTCAGGTGGTCAACTATATTCTGCAACATGCTTGGATTCCTAAGGTATTTTATGTTTTGGAGTAATTATTGAATAAAGCGGAATAGGTATTATTTTTTCCATTCATGTCTTTAGCGATTTATTGCTGTCGCAACACTACATAGAAGTGCTTTATACTAAGCTTGTGCCTTCAGTCCCCGAATTGCGACAACGCCTTAAGCGCCCCTTAGAGCTCGAGCGCAGTACTAACTTCCAAGATACTGCTGTAGTGGGTGGTTTAGAAAAACTTCTAGATACACTAGGCAAGCCTTTTGCAGATATTCGCGCCGTTCTAGATGGCTACAGTACACTAAGCCAAGCAGAGCGTGAAGGCAAACTAGTCCAAGCAATTGCCTTGTTAGACAATGCTGACGAAAAAGATGCAGCAAAGAAAAAACAAAGGGCTAAAGAACAAGAAGAAAGAAGTCGCAATAGTCCTTATAAAGCAGCTAAAGATGCTAAAAAAGAAAGTGCTTCATCTTCTAAAAAATCATCTTCTACCCTTACTAAAACCTTAAAATCTGATCAGTTGGATGAAAAGTTAGGCTCGAGCCTCGTCCCTCTAGGCGCACAAGCCCCTAAGAAACTTTTAGCAATTGGCATAGATAGCTACCGCACCCTAATGCACTACTACCCCAAACGCTACGAAGACAGGCGTGTTTTGCCTTACTTCGCTGCTCTTACAGATGAAGAAAGTGTAACTGTTGCAGGTAAGGTCGTAAGCCGTAAAGGTATGAAAAGTGGCAAAGGCTTAGCTATATTACGTGTGAGTTTAGAAGACAAATACGGCGCAAAGCTCACCGCTATATGGTTTAACCAACCTTGGCTAGAAAAACAAATCTTTCCTGGTCAAAAACTAATCGCTACAGGCAAAGTAAAAAGACGAGGCAAACAACTTGACTTAAATGTGACCCATTTTGAAATCGATGATGATGGTCCAAGTTTATCAAGTGGCAGGATTGTTAGCATCTACGGCACAACGCAAGGACTTTCCCAAGCATATATCCGTAAAGCCATACAAACATTGCTTCACTCAATTGAAACGATTCCTGACCACTTACCGAAAAAACTTTTAGGTCAATATGACTTAGTTTCTTTAAAACAAGCTGTTTACGGGATTCACTTTCCAGAAAACGAAGAAGAACTACAAAAGGCCATTAAACGCCTTAAATTTGATGAATTCCTCTTTTTAGAACTGAGAATCCTACTCAACCGTGACTACGATGCTCTGGGTAAAGTCCACAAAATTACTAAAAAAGAGATGGCAACCTTCACCAAGACCTTGCCTTTTGAAATGACCAATGCGCAAAAGCGCACCTTAGATGAGATATTAACCGATATGAAATCGCCTGGGCAGATGGCACGCTTGCTACAAGGTGATGTAGGTTCAGGTAAAACGGCTGTGGCTGCTGCTGCGATTTTTGTAGCTGTTAAGAACAAGCGCCAAGCGGTGCTGATGGCTCCTACAGAAATTCTTGCTAGACAGCACTTCCTCAATTTGCAGGGGTACTTGTATGAGCTGGGAGTCAGGCTCGAGCTATTAGTAGGCTCCATGACCAAAAAACAAGCCGATGCTGCCCGTCAAAAACTCAAAAGTGGTGAAGCCGATGTTGCCATTGGCACCCAAGCCTTAATCCAAGACAGCGTAGAATTCCACGACCTCGGTTTAGCCGTCATAGACGAAGAACACCGTTTTGGCGTAGAACAACGCCGAAAACTACTCGCCAACACTCCAGACGTACTCGTAATGAGTGCTACACCCATTCCACGCTCACTTGCACTCACCTATTACGGAGATTTAGAACTAAGTGTCATAGATGAACTACCTCCAGGCCGTAAAGCCATCACCACAAAGCTAGTTAATGATGGCAAACGACGAGACGTTTACCGTTTTGCATGGAGCGAAATCAAAAAAGGTCGTCAGGTTTATGTCGTCACTCCTTTAATTGAAGAAAGCGAAGCTGAGGTTATGGCAGAAATCGTCTCAGCAGAACAAACTTTCGAAGATTTACAGGTCATCATGCCAGATGAATGTCGGATAGAACTCCTACACGGCAAAATGGCAGGTAGCGAAAAAGACGACATCATGGAAGACTTCCGCAATCATGAATTTGACCTGCTTGTATCAACCACTGTGATTGAAGTTGGTGTCGATATACCCAATGCAAGTTTGATGATTATCGAAAACGCTGAACGCTTTGGTCTTTCACAACTTCACCAGTTACGTGGTCGTGTAGGTCGTGGCGAGTACGAAAGTTATTGTGTGCTTATCGCTGGCGACAGAAGCCGAAAAACACAACAGCGCCTTGAAGTTATTGCTAAATATACTGATGGTTTTATCATCGCTGAAAAAGATTTGGTACTTCGTGGTCCTGGCGAAATCAAAGGTACACGTCAATCTGGAATGCCTGACCTTGTACTAGGTGACTTAACAAAAGACGGTGAAATCATAGAAAATGCTCGTGATTTAGCTAAAAAGATTCTTGAAGCCGACCCGAAAATGGAAGCAAATTGGATTCAAGGTTTGAGAGAAGAACTTAAACGTCGGGTTGATAGAGTCAGCATTCGAGAAATCATATAAAAACAGCTTTATGGAAAAAGATATTGTCACAGCGCATAAACATTCAATTCGACATCGCAAAGAACTCAAATTTTCATAGTGGTTTAACCCTGTAAACCACTATGATAGGGGTTTTGGAATGGTTTTTTTGGCTTGCTTTAGTTAAAAATAATCCATAACAGTCCATGAATACTCATATAGAAAGTGTCATGAATTCTAAAAACCTAAATAGCTACCTATCCATACTCATGTATTTGTAGTCCATATGGAATACAATGCAAATATGTCTGAACTAACAGGAAAGATACAAGTAAGAGTCAATCAAAAAGTTAAAGAAGATACAGAAGCGATATTTGAAAAGATGGGTATTAGCGCTAGTGATGCTATACGGCTGTTTTATCATAATGTGTTATTAAATCAAGGCTTACCTTTTGAGGTACGTATACCAAACGCTGAAACAATAGCAGCTATGGAAGATACAGAAGTAGCTGAACGTTTTACTAGTGAAGATGAATTTAAAGATTTTTTAGAGACTTTATAAGTGCTTGATATTGTCATTCGTAATCGTTTTAAGAAGGATTTAAAGAGAGCTAAGAAGCAAGGTAAAGACTTAAGTAAACTATCTACAGTTGTAGGACTTCTTTCAAATGGTTCAGAACTCGAAGACCATTATCGAGTACATAAATTAACAGGTAACTGGTCTAGTCATTTAGAGTTGCACCTTTCACCAGACTAGTTGCTTATCTACCAGATAACAGATACAGAATTGATACTTGTTCGAAGTGGTTCACATTCAGAGCTGTTTTAAAAAACAAAAGAAGGTTATTTTGAAATAGAGACTGTTGCTATATTCACTAGGTATAGTGATACAGAATTAACTATAACTCTAGTTTCCGCTAAATGAAACTACGGGACTAGAAAGCCTTATTTCACAAGAATTACTGAACTCAAAAGCTGTCCTAACCATTAATCATGTGTTACGTGCTTAAAGGACGCACCTTGGAGTTCTTCAAAAAGCAAAAAAACTTCTATTTGCTTTGACACTATTTCCAACCTCAAATGGGACGCACCCTCAGTGTTATGATTTCGATATGAGTTCTAATAAAATAAGTTGTTTGAGCTATCTCAAAAATTTCAAATTCCTATATACAATTGTAATTTTAAGTATATTACTTGGCTTTGTAGCTTATGCAGAAGAAATAGAAACAAATCAGTTGAGTCAAGCTGATATTTGTGAAGGCTTACGCTATGCTGTTGGACATAACGACTTTATTTTTCCCCTACACGAATTCACTTATACCTTCAGCCAATTAAATCTTCCACAAAATTTTATAAGTAGACTTGGCGCAGCAATCAAAGCTAAAGGTATTGATAACGTAGTTTTTATTGCCCAACCAAATCGAGTATTTTTATCAAGTGCTTATATTGATTCTACAAATAGTTTGACACCTGCTTTTGACGTAACAGATGCCTTACAAAGCTATGACAAGCTTGTTGCTACTTTTAGTGAAGCTGGTTTTATTGTTCCAAATGTGGCACGTCAATATCTGGACGCTACAAATGAGTTCGATTTTTATTTAAAACAAGACCACCATTGGTCACCAGCAGGAGCAAAGTTTGTTGCTGAAAGTATCAAGAAGACACTTGAACAAAATAATATACTGCCAGAAGCAAATCTTGACGTTGTTGTTGAATTAGCAAATAACCAATTAGACTTTAAAGGTTCAGTTTATTTGAATATTAATGGTGCTTGCCCGCTCAATAACCTTAAACCCCAAAAGTTAGATAGCTACGCATTTAACTATTCACAAGACACAACAAATGTTGAAAACGCCCTATTTAGTGATTCACATGAGCGTACTAATGAAATTGTACTTATTGGTACAAGTAACAGCAGGTCAGGAGTATTTTACTTTCATCCTTTTTTAGAAGCCTCTTTGCAAACTCAGGTTGACAATACAGCAATTGGCGGAGGGGGCAGACTTTTTGGTTCTCTAGAAGTTTTTTTTAGGGATTTGCCTAATAGAGACGTCCCAGAAATCTTAATCTGGGAGGTTTGGTATGGAGCACTTCTAGATATTTATTCAGTAAACATGTTTCGAAGGATAATACCAAGTGTCCATGGTAAGTGTACAAAAAGTGATGGCAACTCGGAAATAATTCAACCCGTACTTAATAACGGTCTGTCTGCTAGTTACATCATTAACTCAAGCAAGTTTACAAAGCAATACTCTAGTAAGCAATATATATATTTAGACTTTGATAATCAAAAATTAGCTCGTTTTAAAGATGTAGAAAATTTTGAAATTGGCAGCACGAAACCAAGCAACTTTAACATCACTTATACCTATAGTGATGGTTCAGTAGATGTACTACCAATCTTCAGCAATATTGGCGTACAAATGCAAACTGTATTTGCAGAATTTTCTGATCGTTTCAACTCAGATCTAAGATCTATTGAGATAACTGTGCCAACGAAAGATTTAGGTGATCTTTCATTAACTGTATGCGAAGCACCTGACACAGTAGGTGCTCTGTCAAATAATTTTAAAGTTGAAAAGATTTCAAAAAACTTTTTATCTTCTCAAAACATCACACCGATTTCACAAGGCAATATAGATGGCATAACCTATGATGCTGCAACAAAAACCATGACAGTAATAGGTTGGACCCCCGTAGAAGATGTACCTACTAAACGCTGGTTCGCTTTTTTAGATGCTAGCAATACGCTAAAGCTTAAAGACATAAAATCAATGACTCGAAATGATGTACCGCTAAGTCAGGGGGCAGATCCTAATAAGGGCTTTGTACTAATCTTTGATGTTGAAAATTTTGATGAGAGCAGCACAATTCCTTTATGTTTGTATACTTCAACAGAAAAACTCGGCATCTTTCCTATTAACACAAAGGCTCAACGTAACCTTATATCCTGTTCTGATGAAGGTATTCTTGAACCTTTAATGACAATAGTAAATACTCAAACTGTCCAAGGTAAGCTTGACGATTTGCGCTACGACGAAACGACTAAATCAATCCATGTGAAAGGTTGGGCTCCTCAAAATCAGTGGGATGAGACCATAAATGCCCACCGTTGGTTTGGTTATAGAAGCGATATAGATATTATCAAATCTTCTGTACAGAATGTTGCGAGACCTGATGTAGCTAAGGCCTATGGAGATGAGTATGGAATGTCTGGGTTTGAAATAGATTTACAGCTAAGTGACAATTCAAATTTGACCCTTCCGATAGATTTATGTTTTTACGGATATACTAAACATTTGGGGGAATTTTATATTCCAAGTGATAAAAATAGCCCTATGATTCGCTGTAACGAATAGGAATAACATTAACTTCTGAAACCTCTACAGCCGTAGAAACAACAAAATTCCGTATAAAAGCTTTAGTCTCACATAAAAAACAAGTACAATGTGCATTAGATAAAGCTCAAAACATAAGTAGCTTTTGGAAAGTATAGGAGATTCTTATGGACGCAACCATCAAAGAAACCAAAGAAAAAATGGAAAAGTCAATTGAGGCTTTTCAAAATAATTTAGGCACTGTACGTACAGGTCGTGCAAATCCAGCTATTTTTAACCGTGTCAACGTTGACTACTATGGCTCGATGACACCTCTAAACCAGCTAGCAACGATCAATAGCCCTGACCCACGTACCCTACTCATTACCCCATTTGATAAAAGTGCAATTGAATCAATCGAAAAAGCAATTCAAGATAGCGACTTAGGTCTAAATCCAAATAACAAAGGTGACGCTATTTTCATCACTGTGCCTGCACTAAATGATGAGCGCCGCAGAGACTTAGTAAAAACAACTAAGAATATGGGCGAAGAAGCAAAAATTGCTATTCGTAACATTCGCAGAGACGCCAACAGCGAACTCAAAGACATGCAAAAAGAAAATCTTCTGACCGAAGATGACCTCAAAAAAGGTGAAGGCGATGTTCAAAAAATTACCGATGACTTTGTAAGTCAAATAGACGAGCAGCTTAAGAGAAAAGAAGCTGACATCATGGAAGTATAATTAATAGCTTTTTTAGTAAAAAAGATGGCGTTAAGTTCTAGGACTTAACGCCTTTAATTTAGACCATCATCTAGACAGCAACCTATTTACATCTATTGCTCTTTATATAGTCCTTTATACTGCCCTTTATGTTCAAAGCCCTAATAAACAATCTCAGAAACTTACCCGCACCCTACCCAAGACTCATTACAGGGTTTTCGGGTTTTTTTGCAATTCTTCTAATGACTTGGATAGGTTTACCCCTGATGGGACCTGCCTATCTTTTTTTATCTTTTGTTGGCTTTAACGAATACTGCGCTATGGTCAATAAACGTGGTATTCCTATTCGTAAACGAAGTGCGTGGGTTGCTATCTTACTAACCCTACCTGCATCTTTGCCTGTTACCTACTCGGGCTTTTTTGACATGCAACCACTCTTTGATGGCGTGAGTTGGCGTGAACTTGTTCTGGGGCTTTTTGTGCTCTACCTAATTGGTCTAGAAATCATCAACCCAAATGAAAATTCGATGCAAGCTATTCTCTATACCTTTTTTGGCTATCTTTATATACCTTGGATGTTTGGCTATACCATCACCTTGCGCTACACACCTGACGCTGTTTTAGGCTTGTGGTATTTCATCTTGCCTATCCTTGCTATCAACGCCAGTGATATTGGTGGCTACTACTTTGGCAAGTTATATGGCAAGCGAAAGCTTGCCCCTGGTTTAAGCCCCAAGAAAACACTAGAAGGTTCTATCGGTGGTTTACTCTTTGCTATTTTTATCGTTTCAAGTGTAACCTTTGTTATCAAATCAACATCAACGATAGACATTGATTTATACGACACGATTCTCTTTGCAATTTTGGTGGCTAGCAGTGCTCAGCTTGGTGATCTCTTTGCTTCAATGCTTAAACGTTGGGCAGGGGTAAAAGATTCTGGTACGATTTTTCCTGGACACGGTGGTGTACTTGATAGAATTGACGGCATGTTATTTGCTGTGCCGATTACGTATTATTTTGTGACTTTGGTTATTTTGAGGTAGGCAAATTAACGATTCTGTCGAAGGGTGCGAAGCTGCTCGAGCCACCTTAAAACAATCGTCGTCACTGGATTCACCTCAGCACACATAATGTCTAAATGCGTAAAGTCATCTACTAAATAACTAGAAATTAGACTTCCAGCTCGTAAATTGCTATAGGCTGAAAAAATATCTAAATCCTGTACTAAACCACGCTCAGCAGCAAAAGCCAAAGTTGGAACACGTACGTCTGAAGTCTCTTTAAAGCCTCTAATATCCCTAAGCAACATATCATATCCTGCAATATCTAGCATCAACTCAACAGGGAAATACCATTCGTTGTAGTTGCTAAATTCATTGCTATGATTTGCAACAAAACTATCAATGTCACAAACTTCTCTACCTTGCAACGTAGTATCCCAAGTAACCCTATCCGCACCTTCAGCAACACCCACAATCGATTTACTGTAAATACCGATATCACCATCAAGCAAGACAGCCAGAAGATTACCTGCTAATTCAGCATCTCGTATCTCTCCTACCGAAGCACCAAAAACAGTTGAGCGCTCAAAGCTGTCATCCATAGCACCACCAAAGGCAGCACGATTAGTAATTGGAAACTTGTATAAAGGTGATTGCCCTTCTGGATCAAAACGGGCTAGCACAGCAAGCACTGCGCTTGTGCTATGTTCTTGCGGTGCTATCGGAAGATAGGTATTGAAACCCGTCAGGGATTGAAGGTTTAGCAATCCATCTTCTGTATCCGATGTCACAATGCCATCAGAAATCTCTGGCGCTATATCTAAAAGACCATTAAACCACTGGATACCATCAAACCCACCTGTGCGTCCTAAAACCCCATCAAGCAAGATTAAACCATCAAGATAATCTTCACCACTTTTGCCTTCACCAACTTTAAAAGCACTATAAAAACTAATAACGCTAGCGCCTAATGAATGTCCTAATAGATACACTTCGTCAGCTTCAGCATTTGCTTGTTTGATAACCTCATGTAAATCAAAAAGGTGCAGGTCTAGCCCCCAGTACTGCATAAAGGAAACATCACTTGGATTGGGTAGTGTGAAACCAGCTTCTGTTCCATAGTTTTTAATGTAGTAGTCATAGACAAAACTTACATCTTGAGTGCGAATACTTTCTGCGATTACATCAGTATCTTCTAGTAAGTTAGAGCGTCTATCAATAACCCATGCTTCTATAGAACTATCAGCGGCTACTAGTTGCCTAGCAAGCGGCTCGAGCGTCGTCGCACCTGCGTAGATACCTGGTACTAATACAAAGATTGTTCTTGAAGGTGTATTTCTTTTTGTAGTTCTGGTGTATTTACTCACCAAGCTACCGTTATAGTCACTAGGTGTATGTGGCTCTTGAAACCCCTCTACAAAAACAAATTCTCTAAAAACACTCGCAGGGCTAACCTCAAATTCAACACTGGGAACATCTAATGGCTGTCTTTTAGTCGGTATAGGTAAACACGCTGTTAAAGCAAAAAATAAACAGCTTATACTTAGAAACAAAATCGATTGATACTTGTAGTTAGACCTGTAAGGTGTTGAATTCACAAAAAGCAGTTTATGCTACTTCAAGATGAAAATCGTTATGCAGTTCTATGTAGAAAATCAGACCTTCTCAGACCTTCTCAGACCTTCTTAAAACTTCATAGCCCGATAATCTAAACGTTCTTCACTTAAAATCATCTCGAAATATTGACGCTGTGGCAGTGCATCAATCATAGCAAAGTTGTGTTCTTTATCTATATGGATGCCTTCTTCCATCGCCGTATGCCCATAAACACCAAAACGATGCTTCGCTTGCCCTAATAGATATGGTTTTTCGTGCCACCAGTGTTTGGTATCGCGATCATTGTAGAAGAAGTCATCAAAAAATTGCATACTAGGTAGCGGTCCCGCATGGGCAAAATGGACACCATACAAACTGATTTCACGTGGCATTTCTAAGAACCAAGCTTTTAAATCATCAGGAATTGCAATGCCGCCTTCTTCAGGATTAAATTCGTTATGTTCAACACCACCACGAGTTACTAAGCCATAGTCATGTGTTAGTGCATCTTCATCGTGGTTACCAAGAATCACTTGGACATTGCCCTTAGATTTATCAACGTAGTCTTTAAAGCGGTATAGCTCACGAATTTGGGCCTTCGCTGCACGTTTAAGATGTCTTTTGTTATAAGGATCAAAACGCTCACCTACAGCATTATCGTAGCTTTCATAATCCTTGTAATGAACTAAGTCACCTGTAAGGACAATTTGAAAACGTCCATCTAAAACAGCTTGGGTTGGTAGACACAAGTTAGTAGCAGCATTCGCCAGCTTTAATGCTCGCCATGCTTCTGCCCACATACCATGAATATCACCAATTGCTATTACTTTAATCACGTGCTGCCATGCCCCTATTGGTCAAACTACTAGCCCCAAAAGCTACTGCCCAGAACTACTCTTACGGCTGTATTTAATGCCCGCTTCAGACAATTTAAGCCTAAAGTCATGCCTAGTTTACTCTTTAAGACACACCAAGATGTTAGAAACTGAGGCTCCACCATGAGTAAAGCTTCATTTATTTTTGCTTAAAAAATTTCAAGTTTTTGCTCATATAGAAGTTGATTTGGTCGTTCAAGATGATGCATTGTTCGATTTTTCTATGAGCAGTTCACGCAGTTTTCCATATAAAATACGTGCTTCATCTGGATTATTGCCATAACCACCGTATTGCACAGTTAATTTTGCAACCTGTAGACCCATACCTTCTGCCTTAAGGCGTTCAACCAAACTATCAATCTTTTGCTGCCCTTCAGTCTTTGACCTGTCTTCTTGAGAGTCTTCTTCAAAATCCACAAGCGGACCACTGAACTTAGACATATCAAGCTCTTCAACAACATCTTGACCTGTATCCAGCGAAAAACCACTAAACTCTCTACTCGACTCCTGACCAGATGCCTGTTCGTATTCTGGCTCAAAAAGAATGTCTTTAGCTTCTGGATCATAGTCAACCCAATAGCTCTGTGAGGTATCGACCCCTGATACTATTCCAAAGTACTCAGCAGCTTGTACAAGTGCGTCCTTAGCGCTGCGTTCGGCATCGTTGCCTACAGACAATACAGCGGCCTTAGAAACGGCTCTATCAGCAACTTCTATAAATAAGTTACACGCTATTGCATTATTGTCACTATTTTCAATAGTGACATAGCTAAAAGACCAGCCTTCTTTACCCAAAATTGTATTTAGATGATCTACTACAACATCATAAGAAAGTTGAGGTCTCACTTGCGCTTGACTCATGTCCTCGGAAAGTTCCACAATTCGCCACTCAACTGGGTAATCGGGGAAGGCTCGAGCCAGCTTTTTAGCTAACTCAAGAACAGGTACAGGTTTTTCTTGCTGTATCTTTTCTTGCTGTGTCATTTCTTGCTGTGTCATTAAAAATAATTATACCTAAAACACGCACAAAGATGACATGCATATTTCCTAATCAAGTTGTGTAAACTAAATCATGCCTCTAAAAGATGTGCTAAGAACTTCCGCAAAACTTCCAATCAGTGGCGTCGTTCTAGCAGGTGGTCACTCAAAACGTTTTGGTCAAGACAAAGCAAGCTATATCTACAAGGGTAAACAGATGCTTGACTGGTCCTTAGAAAGCCTATCAGATACAAGCGAACACTTTATCATTGCAAATA
>CALGZD010000372.1 GCA_937934635.1 uncultured Deinococcales bacterium | reverse complement strand
TAGCCTTGGTTTTCAAGCTCTCTAATAGCACCTACTAAAGCAATAGCTCTTACGCCACCCCCTTGCAAGACAAGGTCGTAAGACTGTGTGTTTTTGGTTGTGCTGATAGACGTTTTGGACATATGCTTGCGACCGCTTTCTGTTTCTAACAGTATAGGTTGACATATATCAAAACAGTGTAAATTACATGTCAAAGCATCTTAATTTTTTATCACGCTAATTACATCTAGCCAATCAATTTTGTAGTCGAAGTAGTGCTGTTTTGAAGACGGCAATTGCCTTTTCATATTCTGCTAACTCAAGATGCTCATGAGGTGTATGGTCTAGTGCAGAATCACCAGGACCGTAAGCAAGCACAGGTACATCCCAGTGAGGCATGACGACATTCATGTCTGATGTTCCTGTTTTGACTTTAAATCTTGGCTTGCCACCGTGTTCACGAATGGCAACACGAAACGCTCTAGTAAGCTCAGTATCTTTTGGACCTCGGTATGGTTGTTCCATGCCTGTTGGCTCTACAGTTACATCGTAGTTTGTAAGTATGGGCTGGATAAGTTCCATAACTCTTTCAGGCGGGTACGCTGGTGGCAATCTAAAACCAAAACTAGCTTTACAGCTTTGCGTCATACCATCACTCTCTGTATTGATGCTTTGCAGTGCAAGTTGAATAGCATCAAAGATACCTTTTGCATCCTTATTCTGTTCTTCATTCCAAGCTACTAAGTCATTCCAGAGAGGGAGCATGTCTTCTGCTGCGGTTGTGTCGTTGCCAGCGCTGTGGAAGTTCTCTTTTTCTCTGGTAACTTTTAGGACCAGTCTGCCTTTGTAGCCCAGTGTTATGGCGTCCCAATTGCTAGGTTCACCAATGATGAGTAGGTCAGGTTTTTCGTAGTTTTTAAGTGCAAAACGTGCGCCTTTGCTGGTTGGTGCTTCTTCTTCACTAGCGCCAATCACAGTGAAGTTAAGCTTGTGCCCTTCGTTGACGAGTTCTATTGCTGCAGCAAGGGCTGTACAAGTTGAGCCTTTGGCATCGACAACACCACGTCCGTAGAGGTTACCGTCTTCAGTTCTGACTTTTATGTTGCCAGGCACGGTGTCTATGTGACCTAGAAAAAGAATGTTTGGACCTGTACCACCCTTAAAATGGGCGACAAAACTAGTACTGTCATCAACAAAAGTTTCATCTGCAAAGGCAGTGACTGTGTGCATGAGATAGGTTGCAACAGCTTTTTCTTCACCAGACGTGCTAGGAATGCGGATGGTGTTTTCTAGAAAGCGGACGGCATCAAAGGACATGTCTTAAGTCTATCGTTATTTGTGGGGTATATTCGCCATAACAACCCTCTCCCAAATTTTGAGGGAGGGGAGAAAGGTATAGCATTTTTGCTATTGAAATAAGTCTCTAAGTTTTAAAGTTAAAACTTGTAAGGCTAGACTTGGCGTTGCATAGCTTTCTAAAGCTTTTTCACAGTCTGCTAGCGCAGAATCCGCATAAGCATAGCTATTTGGAGCTTCCTGACTTAATTTTGCCCGTAAAAGTTCTGGTACTGAAAAAAGATGACTTTCGGAACTACCAAGCCAGTGTTTCTCTAGGGCATCTGCTTTTTCAAAGCTTTGTTCTAAGGTATTGCTTAGGCTTTCAACGTAGTCTTCGACAAGTGTATGAACATTACTGAAGGCATCAGGATAAGCTTTTGCCATGGCACTATCGCCTGGGCGACCTAGTTTCGCTAATGGATGTTGTTCGAGTTGATTATGGGATATAGCTATTGTGCCAAAACGCACAGGTGTTGACCTCGAAGCAATGGTTGGCAGAACAGATTGCATGTCTGGGGCTATTAAAATGATTGTGCTGTAGCTTGGGGGTTCTTCAAGCATTTTGAGAAATGCATTTGCGGCAGCTTCGTTTAGGCTTTCTGCGTGGTCAATTACGCCAATGCGGTGACGGTAGGTGGGGCGGAGCTCGAGCCACCTCCTAAGTGGTTCAGGATTACCATTTTCCCTCTTCACCAAATCATCAATCCTAAACTGCGGTTTACGACTCAACTTACCTGATTTAGTCGTGAGCTCAGGAGCTATTTCTCGGTAATCTGGATGACTGCCCAGTTTCATAGCTGCACAACTAGGACAAGCTCCACAGGGACGACTGTCTTCATGTGCATTTTGGCAATTGAGCAGCGCAGCGTACCAGCGAGCACTTAAGCGCCTGCCAACACCCTCTTGTCCTGTAAACAGTAAGGTGTGAGCCCGAAGTTTGCGTAATACTACTTTAGACTCTTCATGACCTTGAATTGTCATGAAGTCTGGAATTGGGAGTTGTTGACTTATTTCTTCAGACATATTTGTTTAGATACAGCTATTACAACCAATAGCCTACAAGCCTTAATTGTTATTGCCATCTTTAACCTACTCAATAAGTTTAAACTGCGATAGCCTAAATCGCAATTTCTAATTGGAATATATTTGGTGGAATGCATTTGGTGGAATGCAGAATGTATATGAGAATACTGTTTAATACTTTAGTAGACGGGTTTATAAATCTTAGGATAAGATAGGGTCATGACTATGCTTTCGAGCGTACGAGAAAAACAAAAACAAAATCGCCGTGAGCGAATTTTCAATGAATCTATTAAACTTTTTGTTGAAAAAGGCTTTCAAGAAACAACTGTTATAGATATTGCAGAAGCTTCAGAAATATCTAGAGGCACCTTTTTCAATTACTATCCTTACAAAGAAGCAATTTTAACTGAGTATTTTGCTAAAAATTTACAGCATTTACAGGAATTAACCTTATCGGTCGAAGACCCTTTTGAGGCACTATATGCTGCTTTTGCTGAACTAGCCAACTTTGTTGAAAACAATAGACCCTTAGTTCCTCCATTAAGCTATGAGCTTTTAAACCCTGATGCCGAGCGTTCAAGAGCTGCCTATAAAGCCTTGCCTTTGGCAAGCATTTTCAGAGAAGTTTTGCTGAAGGGTCGAGCAAAAGGGTTAGTGAGAGACGACTTTTCAAGTGAGCGTTTAGCGCGTAGTTTGGCAAATGTCTACTTCTTAACTGCCTTGCAGTGGGCAGCGTACTGGCCAGATAAACCAATTCATGATGAACTCAGGAAACAACTAAAGATTGCGCTTGAAGGTGTAGCAACTTCTTAACGTTTGTTCTTAAACTATCCAAAGTTTAGAAAGTTTCAACTTGTAGGTAAATATGCAAGATGTGTTCTTATGACAGCCTGACATGCTTTTTTGAACCATGACATCTTGTAGAATAGTCTCATGAAATCGACTTATGATGCTCCACCTGAAAACTTAGACGACAAGTTAGGCAAAGCAGGTGAGTTCCCCTTTACTCGTGGTGTCTATCCACAAATGTATTCAACAGGACGCTACTGGACCATGCGCCAGTATGCAGGCTTTGGCACGGCTGAAGAATCAAATGAGCGCTACCGATACTTACTGTCGCAAGGCACAACAGGTCTTAGTGTAGCCTTTGACTTACCAACACAAATTGGTTATGACCCTGACCACCCGTTTGCAAAAGGTGAAGTGGGTAAGGTTGGTGTCTCAATTGCAACTATTGATGACATGCGGACGCTCTTTAAAGAAATTCCGCTTGACCAAGTCACAACATCTATGACAATCAATGCACCAGCCATGATGTTATTAGCGCTCTATATTTTAGTAGCAGAAGAGCAAGGTGTGAGCAGTGACCAACTTGGTGGTACGGTTCAAAACGATATCCTGAAAGAGTACATTGCTAGAGGTACATATATTTATCCTGTTGACGCCTCTATGCGCTTGATTACGGACATGTTTGAGTATTGTACTAACAATGTTCCAAAGTGGAATACTATCTCAATTTCTGGTTATCACATTCGTGAAGCAGGTTCGACCGCAGCCCAAGAAATTGCTTTTACGCTTTCAAATGCTAAAGCCTATGTTCGAGCTGCCCTTTCTAAAGGTTTAGATATTGACCAATTTGCACCTCGCTTGAGCTTCTTTTTTGCTTGCCACAATGACATCCTTGAAGAAGTTTCAAAGTTTCGTGCTGCAAGGCGCATGTGGGCAACGATTATGCGTGATGAGTTTGGAGCGTCACTCGCCAAAAGTCAGATGCTGCGTTTTCACACACAAACGGGTGGAAGTACCTTAACTGCTCAACAGCCTGAAAATAATATTGTACGAACTGCCTATCAAGCTTTAGCTGCTGTTATGGGTGGTACGCAATCCTTACACACCAATGCTATGGATGAGGCTTTAGGATTGCCAACCGAAACATCTGCACGAATTGCGCTACGGACACAACAAATATTGGCAACGGAGTCAGGTGTACCTGCTGCGGTTGATCCATTTGCAGGAAGCTACTATGTTGAACACCTGACAGATGAGCTTGAGGCTGAAGCTGCTGCATTAATGGCTCAGATTGAAGACTTAGGCGGTAGCGTCAAAGCGATTGAAGCTGAATTTATTCAAGAAGAAATTGAAGAAGCTGCCTATAGGTTTCAACGAGAGGTTGAAGAAAAAGAACGTGTTGTGGTTGGTGTCAATGAATTTGCACTAGAGCAAGAAGATGTCATTCCAATTCAAGTTTTGGATGAGGCCGTTCAAGCAAATAGGGAAGCTGAAATTCAACGTTTTAGAGCAGAGCGCAATCAAGCTGAAACAGATAGCGCTTTAGTACATGTGCGAGAAGTGGCAAAAAGCTCAGATAATATCTTTCCTGCAGTTCTAGCTGCCTTTAGAGCAAAGGCAACGCTTGGTGAATTGTGTGGAGTATTGCGTGAAGAATGGGGAGAGTATCAAAGCTAAGCTAGTATTGCCCATCACAGTTAGCAGCGTGTAGACTTTAAGCTATGGTAGTAGCTGAGCAATTGAATGGTGTGGTACCTCAAAAAAAGAAGCAGTCAACAAACTTCAATAAGCTTCGTAAGCGTTTAGAACGTCAAACAGGACAAGCTATCGCTGACTTCAACATGATTGAAGACGGTGATGTAGTTATGCTTTGTTTGTCGGGCGGAAAAGATTCTTACACGCTGCTTGATGTTCTGACTGCTCTGCAAAAACGTGCACCAATTGATTTCAAACTGATTGCCATGAACCTTGACCAAAAGCAACCAGGATACCCTGAGCATATCTTGCCTGAGTATCTTGAAGCTTTTGGCGTTGAATTCAAAATAGTTGAGCAAGATACCTACAGTGTAGTGTCTGAAAAAATTGCAGTAGGGAAGACGATGTGTAGTCTTTGCTCACGTCTTCGCCGTGGTGTTATTTACCGTGTGGCAAGTGAACTTGGTGCAACTAAAATTGCGCTTGGTCACCACCGAGATGACATCATGGAAACTTTTTTCCTCAATATGTTTTACGGAGGGCGTTTAAAGGCTATGCCCCCTAAGCTTCAAAGCGATGATGGGCAGCATATTGTGATTCGTCCGCTAGCATACTGTCAGGAGAATGATATTGCTCGCTATGCTAGGGCTAGAGAATTTCCAATCATTCCTTGTAATCTCTGTGGCTCTCAGCCAAATTTAAAACGCAATGCCATTAAGGCTATGCTGCGAGCTTGGGAAAAAGAAGACTCTAGTCGTATTGATAATATTTTTCGCTCTTTACAACACAGTAACCCTAGCCATCTTTTAGATGCCAAACTTTATGACTTTAAAGGTTTAAGTAGTGAAGTAACTGAAGGTGATGTAGTTTTTGATGATCCACTTGCCTATAGTGTAGGAGAAGCTGATACGTCTTGTGGTAGTGGAAAAGATACTGAAACTATTGAAGCGCAGTCCGAATTTGATAAGCTAAGCAGCTTACCTGTTTTATAATCCCAATTATGATTGTGTTCTGGATTCTACTCCTCATTCTTTTACTTACAGCATGGGGAACAGTGCTTTGGAAGCCCAGACCTATGCTTGTTATTTCGAATGAACGCCCTTTACTTATGGGGCACCGAGGTGTTCGAGAACTTTTACCAGAAAATACAATCCCTGCTTTTAAAATGGCTTTTGACGCAGGCTTGCATGGTGTTGAGTTTGATGTATTGCGCTCAAAAGATGGCAAATTAGTATTGCACCATGATTTTGTATTACCTGAAGGTCAAGTTATAGCAGAGTTGAGTTATCAGGAAATCCTTGAGATTGATGAACACATTCCACTTTTAGAAGAGTTATTTGATTTAGCGAAAAGTTATCCAAATCTTCTGCTGAATCTAGAAATTAAATCTGAAAGCCTTAGAAGTGATGGAGTAGAGCGAGCAGTTGTTAAAGCCATTCGCGATTCTGGTTTAGCTAATCGGGTGCTTACGTCTAGTTTTAATCCTGTTAGTTTGCTTCGAGTGAGGTTACTTGCACCTGAACTGTACACAGCGTTGTTATTTGATGCCACTATGTCACCTCTTTTGAGGAATGGAAGTTTAGCACGATGGTTGCATGTTGATGCTATTCATCCGCACATGAAGCAGGTTGATGCTGCGTTGATAGATAGGGCAAAAGCACGTGGCTTAATGGTTAATACCTGGACCGTCAATGACGCTCATGAAGTTAAACGAGTTAAAGCTTTGGGTATAGATGCCATTATGGCTGATGATCCAGAAGCTTTAAAACAAGCAGCAAAATAAAACGACCGAGTCGAAACTCGGTCGTCTTGATTGGGTCTGCGCAATAAAGGCCCCTACTCCTCTATTACAACAAGGTCTTGTATTACAACAAGGTCTTGGGCGTCACTAACATGAACGCTGGTATAACCATAGCACCAGCGCGTTTCGGAGGGCGTTAAGGGTGAAGACACTGTTGTATACGTCCTTTGTTCATTTAGGTGTAATGGGTAGACCTTTGGTAGATGTGTCGTGTTTTCACCTTACAGTTTTTTCACCTTAGAGTTTTTCACCTTGCAGTTTTTTTACTCTGTTCGAAAACGTGCTAATCATGTTTTTGCTCTTTTACATTTAAATGGTTAGTTGAGCAACTAAGTTTTTAGATGGACTTAAGATTTAATCAGCAAAGTAGCTTTTGTGCTCGGTGATGATTTTATCAACACTTGCATTTTCAAGATTAAATTTGATTTTCACTAATGATTCTGGCAGTTGCATACCGAATTCTTTGTTAATTCTTGTGTTATAGCGGTTCAGCGCTTCTAAAGCTCTATCAGGTTGTCGTTTCTTGATGTAAATAATGCAAAGCTTTAGCACCATTGCATCTGACCATGGAAAGAGGGTTAGGTGTTTGTGAGCAAGAAGAAGTGCATCTTGCAGGTCTGAACTGCGTTTTCCTTTGGTAAGTAAGAATTCGACAACGTGGTTGTACATGAAGTCAAGCACCTCACGCCAGATGCTGCGTTGGTGCTCGAGCCAAGTTTCAAAGAAGGCTGATGCTTCAAAACTTATACCTTCTAAAAAATCACCAGTGTATATATCAAGTGCTGCTCGGTAAGACGGCATATCATTATTATCGTTTAACCTTAAAAAGCGTAAGGCATCAGTTTCATGCTGAATTTCTGGATTTAACTGGATTGTAGTAGCGTCACTGATAATCAAGTCAGGGGCAAGCTGTTTTAGCTTGCTTAACAAGACTCTTAAGCGGTCATTCGTTGGTTGTTCTTCTTCTGGCCAGAGGAGTTGTGCCACCCGTTTGCGGGAGGTCGGTGCTAGCTCAAGGGCAAGTAAACCTAATAGTGCATAGGCCCTATGAGAACGTAAATTAACACTAGCTCCTTTGGAATATAATTGCGGTTTTCCAAGAAGTTCTAATTTTGTTTGTTTATTTAGATTTGTATGTGCATTAAGGTTGTCAGTGCTAGTTTTCTGCTCACTTTTGAGAAGATTGTTAGCATCTGTGTCTTTTTTGAGTAGGGGCTTATATGGATGGTCAGGTTGATCAGATATTTGCATCTATATGAAAAAATCCCTTAGGGTTTGACTTTCAGGGTCAAAACTTTAGCATTTCTCTTTAGAATTGCCCCATAAAATAATCTTTCTAAAGCTAGTCTAGCACATTTTAAAGTCAAACTCTGGTTAGTTCGGTGTTAGTTAGGTGAATGTTAAAGACATATTGGAAAGTCAAAATACATGATTTTTTTTGACTTTCCAACATTTTAACTACTGGTTACTGACTGTTTTTTTACCTAACGGTTTTACTTAAAGCATTAAGGTTTGTTGAGGATACTCTTCATGTCAAGCAGCATATTACTTTCTGTAGGTAACATAATTGTGCTGATAGTTGGTGCTAGCTTTTCAGCAATCTCAAGTTGGATGATTTCTGGATTTTCACGAATAGCTTGACCTTTTAGCGTAAGTGCTCTTGCTTCACCTTCTGCTTTGGCAATGGCTGCATCGCGAAGACCCTGTGCTTCAGTAACGGCACGTTGAGCAGCGATTTCTGCTTGTAGGCGCAGGTTCTCTTCGATTTCAACTTCTTGCTCGGCTGCTTGCTTTCTTTCAATGGCTAAACTGATCGTTTCAGGAATTCGAACATCACGTAGAAGGACGTCAACAAGCCTTACGCTACTTTTTTCTAGTGCTACTGCTAGATTGGTTTTGATTTCAGTCTCTAATTCCGATCTTCGGGTACTAATAACTTCAGCTGCTTTATAGTTAGCAACTGCATTACGGATAACTGAACGAACCTGTGGACGTACAAGTTTGGAGACATACGCAGGACCAATGTCTTGATAGATAGAGGCAGCTTCAGTTTTTTCAATCTCAAAGCGAACTGTTGCGTCCATGGCGATTTGCAAACCTTCTTGAGATAAAGCTTCAATATCACCATCGTCTGCGCCAGGTTCAGCAGCGAAGGTAAAAGATTGTTCTCTAGCGTCAAAAAGTGTTACAGATTCGATAATCGGTAAGACAAAATTTAGACCTTCACCTAATTCTCGCTGTTTAACACCACTTAGGGCGTTAAAGACAACACCAACGTTACCAGCAGGAACGACTAAGAACGAGCGAGATAATATAGCGACAACAATGCCAGCTATTAAAAGGATGCCAGCTAAACCTCTTGCACCTGTACTACGGCCTTGTATGGCTTGCACCATAAGGACAAGCGAAAATACAATCATAGCTAGACCGATAAGTGTGATAATTCCCATAAAATACTCCTTTTGCGGAAACGTTAATGTTCAAACTGTGTTTTTGAACATGTAGTAGCCCTATGCTATCGCACTCTAGGTTTTGGTTTAGTGAGGTAGCTTAAGTTTGATGGATGTGTAAAGATTCTGTTTTTGGCTTAGAACCCGAGTTGTGAAAATGATGTTTACATTAACAAAATTGAAATCTATCTTGATGGATTCCTCTCTACAGTTTTGAGAAGGTGTGTTAGCCTATTTCAGTCAACATGTTTGTTACTCTTTGTTGTAAAGGAGATATAGGAAATCGACTAGACTAAAGTTGCTTTCCTTGAAAAATCGTTGTGTCAACTTTGAATTTCTATATGTATGTAAAAGTGCGTTTAAAGGTGCATTTAAAAGTGCGTTTAAAAGCGTATTTAAAAAAGTCACTAATGCTGCGAGCAGTTTTGCTCCTGTTATGTTTTTGTGCGATATCTAATGTATCTTTAGCGCAAGATACTGGTTTTAAAATTCATATGCCTGAAGTTGTGGGCTACTTTGCTTCTTGGAAGGTTTACGGGAGCAATACCTATTTTGTTAAAGATATGGTTGAAACGGGTGCTATTGATAGCCTAACAGTCATTAATTATGCCTTTTCAGACGTTCGTTATGGTAAATGTTTACCAGGCGATGATTGGGCAGATTATAAAAAGGAATTTACTGCTGAGCAAAGCTTAGCTGGGGTAGAAGATGACGCATCTATGACCTTGAAGGGTAATTTTAGACAACTTAAGCTTTTAAAAGAGCAATATCCGAAGGTCAAAATTGTAATTGCACTTGGTGGAGGACGATGGTCTGGTCATTTTTCTGATTTGGCACTAACAGAAGAATCTAGAGCTGCTTTTGTGCGTTCTTGCATAGATATGTATATTCACGGAAACCTACCTGGTCTTGAAGATGGTGCTGGGGCAGGTGTTTTTGATGGTATAGATATAGATTGGGAGTATCCTGCAGTTAAAGGTTATGGACACCGTAACTATCGCCCTGCTGATACAGAGAACTTTACACTATTGCTTGAAGAATTTAGAAAGCAACTTTCTGCGATTGATAAATCGCTGATTCTTACTACTGCTGTGCCTGCTGGTGAAGACCGCTACTCGAAGCTCGAGCTCGATAAAATTCACTACTACCTCGATTGGATGAATGTCATGACCTACGATTTTCGTGGCAATTTCCAACCACAAACCGCACACAATGCCAATTTATATCTTTCTGCCGAAGACCCTTATACCAAGGCGATTTCGATTAATACGACAGTTCGAGATTATCTAGATGCAGGCGTGCCAGCGCATAAACTCATCATTGGCATTCCTTTGTATGGCGTAGGCTGGTCAGGTGTTGGCAGTCGAAATAACGGTCTCTTTCAATCATCGAATAGAGCTGGTGGGGTTAGAACTTACAAACGTATGGTTGAGTACTTAGAAGATGATTATGTACGTTATTTTGATGACGATGCAAAATCCTCATGGATTTACGATGGGCATACTTTTTATACCTTTGAAGACATTGATGTTGTTAATCTCAAGTTGGATTATGTTCGTGAGTTAGGGCTTCGTGGTGCGATGTTTTGGACGATTGATGGTGACCACACTGAGGAAAGTTTAATCACAGAAGCATATACAAACCTTTATTCCGAGAACTTTAGTGAATATTGCATCAATAGTTGTGGGGATGGGTTAGCGAATTCTTCAGAATAAATAGTCTACTATAAATCAAGTCTGGTAAAAATCTTGCTCAGTAACTGTTGTTAAGTACTGTTAAATTAGGCTCAAATAAACTATTTTCATCTAAATCTCATTTATGAGAGCACAACTTAAGCTTTTTGTGCTATAGTTAACAAAAGCATTTTATATACTTACTATTTTTTGTTGATATTGCTCTTTATTTGACACTATTTATTGCCTATTTCGTCACAATATCAGCGCTTAATGCTTTTCTATTTCAATTTGAGTCACTTTCTATTTATTGGCTTGGTTTAGAGGATTATTTTGTCTCGAAGACTTGTTATTTTTATTGATGGCAGTAATTTATATAATGGTATGCGTGATAACCTATCAAGTACACGCTTTAATTTACAAGAACTTATTAAACAATTAAGTCAAAATAGTCAAAAGCGCAATGTTGTTAGGGCTTACTACTACAACGCTGTTTTGACAGATGACTATGACAATAATCTGCGTGAAGGACAGCAGCGTTTTTTTGAATCACTGCGTCGTATTCCTTATGTCACAGTTCGTCTTGGGCGCTTGCATAAGCGTGAAGATGGTTCTTTAGTCGAAAAAGGCATTGATGTTGCCATTGCAGTAGAAACACTGACACTTGCGTACGAAGATGCTTACGATACCGCACTGATTGTTAGTGGTGATGGTGACTACGTCGAGCTGGTCGAAGCTTTGAAACGCAAAGGTAAACATGTTGAAGTAGCCATGTTTCGCAATCAATCCGCAGGTGTGCTTATTGAACATGTTGATATGTTCGTACCACTTGATGATTTGGATTGGGAAAAGGTTCTATTCTAGCTGTTATGACCCATAAATCAATTCTCTTTGTTGTAGGGCTTACGGGGGTAGGGAAGAGCACGACTTTAGAAAAATTACTCGAGCAACGCTCTGACCTCCACTTATTGCCAAATAGACGAACATTAACTGATGAAATCATTATCCCAACGATGCAACGTCAGCAAGGTTTGCCTGAAGTAGCAGTTAGTGATAGAGCGAAGCGTTTTGAACTAACAAAAGCTTACCGTGAATTGTCACCTGAAGGTATGGCTAAAGTTGTTGCTGACTATTTAGAAGCAAATGCCTATCCAGAAGCCGATTTGATATTTGATAATGTTCGTGGTGTCAATGAGGTTGCAGGGGTTGCAAAGCTATTTAGCAATGCTCGGGTTTTAATGCTTGATGCACCCGAAGAGGTTCGCTTACAGCGTTTGTTAGGTAGAGGCGATGCTTTTGATCAAATTAATACGCTAGTCACTGGCACA
>CALGZD010000371.1 GCA_937934635.1 uncultured Deinococcales bacterium | reverse complement strand
TTAATTAGGCTATTTGGATGTAAAATATACTCGAATTTAATTCAACTTAGCCCCGACCCTAACTTGCAAAAAAGTCTTCTGTATAACTAGAAAGCCTTATTTCACAAGAATTACTGAACTCAAAAGCTGTCCTAACCATTGTTATTTTAACTTTACCTAAATGTAATATCTTTAGTACTTGAAAGATAGGTTTATAGATATGAATTCCAAGTCAAAGCTCTTTAGTTTATGTTTCATATTCTGCGCTTTTTTGTTTTTTCCTACTAGCGTAGCTCAACTTAGTAGTCAACTATCAACTCAATTAAATAAGCGTTTTGAAGCAATACCACTACCAGATACCGCTGAATTCTATGGTCAAAATGAAGCTTTCGCAGATATTGTTGAAACAGCATTTTGTGAGAATGCTGTACAAAACAACATGCGCCTTGGATCTGAAGGTTGGCTTTATAATCTGAAAGATGATTTAGACTTTGGACTATCTCAAGCAAAGCCACAAGACGGTGCTCTGCCAAAAACTGACCTAGTACTATGGTTAAAAGAATACAAAACAGCCCTAGAAACTGTAGGTATGACACCTATCATGATGTTGGTACCTCAACGTGGCTTAGTTTCTGAACAATACTTAGATAAAGAACTACAGAACTATTTGCTTGAAATCGATAGTAAAGATCAATACGAAGCTATGCTCAAGGCTTATCTTGAAGCAGGATTTGACTATGTACCAGACTTATTGAAGCTTACAAAAGAAGCTGCGGCAAAAGGTGGCTATCATGCGTTTTACCCTATTGACCACCACATAACCACTCACACTGCACATGCTTGGGCAAAAGAAATAGCTCAGATAGTCATGTCACAAAAAGAATATAGCGACTTCGACAAAACTGAGTACAAGATATCTTTGTTAGACAAGGTGTTTGAAGTGATAGGCTGGCACCAGCAAATGGAAGTGCAGTGGGCTTGTGAAAGCAACATGGAAGGAAACTTGTTTAATCCTTACTATCAGTTAGAAGAAAAAACTGATAACAGTGCAGATGCGCTTTTTAAGGAAAATAAAGCTCTGATTGCAACAGTTGGTAGTAGTCATTTAGGTTCCAGTGAAAACAGAGCGGGTACAAGTGATTACATTACACCTGGCAGTGGGCTAGCAGAATTCACTGCATATCTAACGCAGTTGCCTGTACTCAATCATCCGATGTTTAGCCTAGCTAATGCATCTATAGAACACTACTTACGCAATGACTTTTATGCCGATGAACATCCCCCCTATCTAGTTCAACTTATTGAAGCACATCATAATCCTTATCCTGTCTATCATTATAGAAGTATGGCTGCGCTGACCTATGGTGAATGCCAAAACCCTATTTGGCAAGATAATTTATTGTTTGATGACTATTTTGAATTAGCGGTTCCTGAAGGTGTTATGCAAGACGATAGTTTAGAGTATTATTTATGGCTCGAGCTTGACTTACCCGTCCTAGAACACCGCAAATGGTCTATTACACTCGACTACGATGATGGTTCAGAAACCATCCCATTTGATACAGATGATAGGTTTCTACCTTTTCCATCAACCTTTGGTATTCAGTTAGCACCAAATCACAAAGCATTAAAAAACATTTTAGTTGAGCCTGACCCAGAATGGTGGCGGGGTGATATTATCAAAACTAGCCTCTGTAGTATTAAGAAAGTACAAGAAGATTATGAAAAGCTCAACAGGTAGTTCAGAAAGTTCTTAACGAATCACTTCCCGAGTTGGTTTCTTGTTATAAGCCTCAGAGCCACCAGGTGGAATGCTTAAATAAGTCCACTTCTCACCTTTAAAGTACTTTGCAACAAAAACAATTTCGCCAACATGAGAGCTAATATGTGCAAGTGAGCGACAAAGTGCATCATTTACCGTTAGTTCAACACCACGCACTGTGACTATTTTTGAACCATCACTGGGATCGAGCCCAAATACATTATCTTCCAGAACCTGCCATGCTTCATCCCAAGACTGCATAAGATCTTCACGACTCAAGCCCGTCACATCAAATTCAGATTCACGATCACGCCAAGGCTTTTCACCATCAGTAGTTAGGAAATCACTAAAACGAGACTTTAGATTGCCACTCATATGTTTCATAATGATTGCGACTGAATTACTCGTAGGACCAATTTTCCTAAAGAACTCATCGTCACTCAACTGAGGCAATGCACCATCTAAGTAATCTCTGTAGCGTTTATATTCACCAACAAAGTGTTCCATGTCACAGCAACCTTTCAACTCCATCTTAAACACATGATTGCTTTGTACTTTAGTTTGTATATCAAAATGCCAGACAAATTAAGCCAAATCTATCCACACACTACAAAAGCCCCCGAAGCGAAAACGATATACTAGGTCATGATCGAACGTATTTACTTAGCAAAACCTCGTGGATTCTGTGCAGGCGTCGTAATGGCCATCGAAGCAGTTGAAGATACAGCCAAAGCGATGCAAGACTCAGGTGATGGTGACCTAACCGTTTATCACTCGATTGTCCATAACAATACAGTTGTAGAGCGCCTTGAAGATGAGCACAATGTTCACTTTGTAGAAGACTTAGGCGATATAAAAAGCTTGCGAGAAAAAGACACGAAACTTTCAGATACAGTCGTATTCTCTGCCCACGGCATCAGCCCTGTAGTACGAGAACAAGCAGCTCAGCTTGGTTTAGCAACTGTGGATGCAACCTGTCCACTCGTTACAAAGGTTCACAGCGAGGCTAAAAAGTATGCTGCTGAGGGTTACCATATCCTATTAATTGGCGATTCCACCAAACATCAAGAAGTTATTGGTACATATGGTGAAGCACCTGAACACACAACTATTGTGAGTGTCATCGGTAACCGCAAACACGACCCAGACTTAGCAGATGCACAAACCGTAACTGTACCCGACCCAAGCAAAGTTGTTGTCTTAACTCAGACAACACTTTCAGTTGACGATACTGGCAAGACAATCGCAATTCTCAAAGAACGCTTTCCTGACCTTGTTGTACCACCTAGAGATGATCTGTGCTACGCCACTAAAAACCGTCAAGATGCGGTCAAAAACATCGCACCAAATGTAGAGTTATTTTTAGTTGTTACCAGTGACTACAGCTCAAATGGAATGCGCTTATTAGAACTTGCCGATGAGCTAACTGGCAATGCCAAACGCTTAGAAAGCGTCAATGATATAGACACTCAGTGGCTAGAAGGTATTACCTCAGTTGGCATAACGTCAGCAGCGTCCACACCTGATGACCTAGTCCAAGACATTGTTAAATTTCTACAAAGCAAAGCGCAAAAGCAAGCTCAGGTCATTGAAGAAGGTGAATGGGAAGACATTAGTTTCCGAAAACCTAAACGTATTCCCGCACCAACAAGCTAACTAAATTACCTCAAATATATAGTATGTAGCCTATAGCTTCTATATAGATTTTTCAGATTTATGATATTTATGTTTAGTAACACCACTATTTAAGTCATCTACAGCGACAAATGCACCATCTACATTTAGCATAAGTCCTTTATCAACCTGATGACCTTCATCGACTAAAAGGTCATCTTGCAAACGACCTTTGGAGTCATACTTCGCCTTACCAAGCCTAGCTTTATCTCCAATCACTCGATACCACGGGTGTTGGTCCTTTTCTTCATCACTTAGCATTGTCAAGATGTAAGCAACCTGTCTAGGTATGACATCTAAGTATTTCCCAATAGATTTATAAGTCGTAACTTTACCTTTAGGAATACAGTTGACAATTTTTAATATATCTACTTTAATGTGTGCGTAGGCTTCCGATTTCCCCATAGGTTATTATACTACCATTGTTTATTTCATAACTATTATGTAGCTACAATGCTAAGACTGCTACACACCCACTCATGTCAAAAGAATCAATAAAATCTTTAGAAGCAACTAGCCCTGACTTGTTAGTACCTTTTCACCTGTAGGTGTTTTGATAGTCGCCTTCATATAAGGCATTTCGTTTGCAGCCAACTTATGCACCACAACCAAATCAGAAGCATTAATGACGCTCAACACATTACTCAGCCAATCAGCACGAGGATGATAGAGCTCGAGCCCCACCAACGCACACCCCAAATCCGCCATGCCCTGTGATGGATGCCTGAAACCGTTCTTTTCTTGACCGTCCCACTGCATAACATATGGCACAATTCCCCCAGCTAAAACCCTTCCATCATCAGGAATAGCAAACTGCCAACGCAAATCACCACGACTCAGCGGAATAGCTTGACCAAAATCAAAGCTGTCTTGAGTCTGAATAGCTGCCATGTCTGAAGTATTCACAACCCACGTATGTAAACGTGGTCCATTTTCTAAGCTCTGCCTAATATATAAATCATCTAGTCCAAACCAGCGTGGTCTATCAGGCGTTGGCATATCGGTATTGATTGCCATCACTTCCAAAAATGTGTCATTAGTAAGTTGCATCAAATGATTATGCGTTGCCATTGCAGGATGCTCACCACCTTTTGGTATCTGTACACCTAAAGTTTCCTGAACATAAGCAAAACCTTCTTCGAGAGTTTTTGCAGCAATTACAATATGGTCAATGTTAGTCATAAACTTATTCTATTCCTTTTTAGTCCACTCATTACATCAGTCTTAGCACCAGTCGTCTTATGTTCAAGCACCGCTATGTAGGTTTAAGTGCAATAAAAGGTTTAAGTGCAATAAAAGCTAACAACACTTATAGTATAGTAATACTGAGTCCGATGGGTATGCACTTCAATAAATCCCCCTAAATCCCCCCTAAATCCCCCTAGATAAGGGAAACTTTCACAAGATTCCCCCCTTATTAAGAGAGGAGGATTGCTTTAAGAAATTATTGGCTGTCAGAGAGTGGACTCAAAAAACGTTAGAATGAATTACTATTGGCTAATTAGTAGACGCATAAGCTCAAAACAAGACTTTAAAAGGTCTAGTGGCCTGATAATTATATCTAATCTT
>CALGZD010000370.1 GCA_937934635.1 uncultured Deinococcales bacterium | reverse complement strand
GGTAGCAATATCAACAATATTATGGTGCAAGCACAAGGTAATCACGCTGATTTACGCTATAAAATTTATGAGCAAGGTAGCTATGTTAGTGATAACTGTGTGCTCGAGCCTGACAACACACCTCGCAATGTTAGTTTGGACAGAGAGAAAGTCGTTTACGTGCTCATGAGCAATACCAACATGGAGCAAGAGATTAGAGTTAACTTGCTTGTTGGTCCTGATTTAGCACTAGCTGGTAATAGATAGATTTTAGAACTGTAATAGTAATATTCTTAAGTTTAGAAAATAGTAGGTTAGCGTGTTTTTGTAGTGCAACGGAAAAAACTGCCAAGGTGAGTCCGTAGAGTGTTTTGGAATCAAGAATCGTTAATTTTGAAGCTGCTATGATTTACAAAAAACAGGACTCACCAAATTTCGGGTGGTATTTTATAAATGTGCAGCTTAGACTAAAGCTACTATGAGTGCCAGAATCCATAAAGAGTATCAAGATTATTTACTAGCAGAAAAAGTAATTGCATATCTAAGAGACAATGTCGCTGAGCAACCTGCGATAGAAGAGGTTGCTCAGGATTTAGGTATAAACAGGGAGAAACTCTCGAAGAGTTTTAAACGTTGGGCAGGTCTTAGCCCAAAACAGTTTTTGCAATTCGTAACCTTAAATCAAGCGAAGGAACTTTTAAAAGAATCAAGAAGTTTGCTTGATACGAGTTATGAACTTGGTCTTTCAAGTCCGAGTCGTTTACACGATTTGTTTGTTACTTTTGAGGCTGCAAGTCCACAAGAGTATCGCACGGGTGGAGAGGGTTTAGAACTTTCTTATGGCTTTCACGAAACCCCTTTTGGGCTAGGTCTTATTTCTGTAAGCAATAGAGGCATCGCCTATTTAAGTTTTATAGATGATGAATCTCAGAAAAGTGATGCTTTAAAAGAGCTTAAAGCTACTTGGTTTGGTGCACAGCATATAGAAGATAGTAAACTTACAAAGTCAGTAATGGCTGATGTATTTCAGAATCCTGAAAGTAAAAATACTAAGCCTGTTCATTTACTAGTTAGAGGAACAAATTTTCAGACTCAAGTTTGGCGAGCATTAGTGAATATCCCTCAAGGCTCTGTATTGAGTTATGGTGATGTTGCCAAAGCTCTAGGTAAGCCAAAAAGTTCTAGAGCAGTGGGTTCTGCTGTTGGTAAGAATAATTTAGCGTATATCATTCCTTGCCACCGAGTGATTAATGAAAGCGGTGTTATGAGTAGTTACAGGTGGGGATCTGTAAGAAAAGAATTGATGTTGGCTCGGGAAGTTTCAGCGAGTGATACCAATTCCGCATAATTCGTTAAATATAGCGTTCCCATATAATATTGACCTATGCTAAATGAGTTCGTTCCTACTCGTTACGAAGCTCCACGATTAACTGCGACAGCAGTTAATCGTGGAATTGCTTTTTATTAACGATATTTTTGGACTCGGTATGATCAATAAAAAACGAACCAACTAGGTTGTTGGTTCGTTGTGATTTTTGAACTCTTTAGATGTGATTAAAGATTAGCTTACTTTATCAATACTAATAACCAAATCCATACCATTAACACTTTCTTGCTCACTGTAACTAGCGTTAGCTGTAGTAGTAGACAAGTCTTTAGCAAGAACTTCTTTAAGAATATAGTCTCTATAAACCTGAATCGCTTCTGCCAATTCACCATCACTTGCAAGACCTAGATGGATGTAATCAGAAACCTCTAAACCAGCACTCTTACGAGCCTCTTGCACAAAGCGAACAACATCTCTCGCTAACCCTTCTTGAATGAGTTCAGGCGTCAGTGTTGTATTGAGTGCTGCCAAGTAACCTTCTTGTTCGCTCGCAGAGTAGCCATCTGGGCTGAGTGCATCTAGCAAGAAGGCTTCAGGTTCAAAGCTCATGGTTTCGCCACCAAGCTCGATGTCTGTATGTTTAGCATCACGGATGTTTCCTGCAATGACTTTGCTATCAATCTCGGCAAGGCGCTTTTTGAGTTCAGGGATGTTTTTGCCAACACGTTTACCTATGAGTGGCAAGTTTGGACGGACAGTGTAATCAACAAAGTCTGCGGTCACATCTAAGTAGGTTACAGCTTTAACATTTAACTCTTCTTTAATTTGTTCTTCGAAAGGCTTTAGACCTGCAAGCTCTTCGTTGCTCTGAACTCGTACTAGTACTTCTGGTAATGGTTGACGAACTTTCATGTCTGAAAGGTCCCGTGCTCTACGTCCGAGTTCTACCACACGAATAAGTGCGTTCATATCACGTAACAAGTCTTGGTCTATGACTGCGTCATCATAGCTTGGCCACTCGGCAAGGTGAACGGACTCAGGCGCATTGCTATCCAAACTTAATACAAGGTTTTCGTACAAGTGATCGCTTATGAAGGGTGCCATGGGCGCAATCAGCTTTGTAACGGTAACAAGTGCTTCATGTAGTGTTTTGTAAGCCGATAGTTTGTCGCTATCGCTTTCACCTTTCCAGAAACGACGACGGTTACGACGGACGTACCAGTTACTGAGTTCGTCCACAGTAAAGTCACGAATCATTCTGCAAACTGGTGTTGGGTCGTATTCTTCCAAGCCTTCAGTTGTCTCTTTAACGAGGAGGTGGAGCCTAGCCATTAACCAACGGTCGATGTCTGGTCGTTCACTGATTGGCACATCTTGACTTAGGTCTGGCTTATCCAGATTGGCATAGAGCACAAAGAAGCTGTAAGTGTTCCAGAGTGTTAGAAAAAAGTCTCTAAGTGTTTCGTCGACTAAGTCTTCACTAAAGCGGCGGCTGTTGCCTGGAGGGGCCGCACTATACAAGTACCATCTGAGTGCATCAGCACCCTGTTTATTGAGCACAGCTTCAGGTTCGACGATGTTGCCTTTTGACTTAGACATCTTTTCGCCTTTGCCATCGAGGATGTGCCCAAGGCAGATGACATTTTTAAAAGACGATATATTTTCATGCATGTGTGCAAGTGGACCTGGTGGTGTGTTGTCATCGCCACCGTAGGTCATGAGGGTGCTAAGGGCATGAAGACTATAGAACCAACCTCTAGTTTGGTCAATCGCTTCGCAGATGTAGTCAGCAGGGAAGTTGGCCTCGAAGTTGGCTTTAGCTTCTGGTGTACTGTTTTCACCAAGGTAATGCCATTGGGCGTAGGGCATAGCACCTGATTCAAACCAGACATCTACAGTGTAAGGGACACGCTTGAAGGTTTTACCGTTCTTTTCAAAGGTGATGTCATCGACGTAGGGACGGTGCAGCTCTAAGTTAGTTAAATCTTGCCCCGACAATTCAGCTAGCTCTTGCACAGAACCAATACAATGATTTTCTGAACCATCTTCACTGATCCAGATGGGCAGTGGGCAACCCCAGTAACGTTCACGGCTAAGTGCCCAGTCAATGTTGTTTTCTAGCCATTTACCAAAGCGACCACCACGGATGTGGTCAGGAACCCAAAAGATTTCTTCGTTGTTACTAACGAGTTTATCCTTGACTAAAGTTGTTTTGAGGTACCAAGCGCTTTTGGCGTAAAAAAGCAACGGTGTGCCACAGCGCCAGCAAAAAGGGTAGGTGTGCTTGATGCGGTCACTGCGGAACATTAGGTTTTGCTCTAACAAGTCTTTGGTGATGGCTTTATCAGCATCTTTAAAGAAAACACCTGTGTATGGACCTTCTGCCTCCGTATCATTCACCGCTTGCACTTCTGGATAAACTTTGCCATAAAGGTCAACGCTAAAGATAGTTGGTAAGCCGTAAGTTTTACCAAGTTCCAAGTCACCATAGGCAGGTGCAAGGTGTACGATGCCTGTACCCTCACCATCGGCTGAGATTTCTACAAAATCATCGTTGATAACTCTAAAACCTGTGCTGATGTCTTCATCGGCAGGAACATGACCTTTTAGGATTGGGCTGTAAGTCACGTCTTTAAGCTCACTACCAGTGAAGCTTTTTAGCAGTTTGTAATTACCTGCACCAAAGTTCTTTTCAGCGAGGCTAGTCGCCATGATGATGAGGTCGTAAGGACCACCATAAGGTTCAGCCTCGGCAGCCTCTTCACCTTTTTTAGGCTTCTTAGGTGGTTTTTGAAATTGTGCTGGTGTTTCATATAAACCATAGTCACCATCTGCTTTGACTGCTAGACCAGAGTTGGCAGCAAGCGTCCAAGGCGTTGTGGTCCATGCAAGCATATAAACCTGACGGTCTTCATCAGTCTCTATAATGCCTTTATCTTTTAGTGATTGGCTATCTGCTGGAAACTTTGGCCAAACGCTTGGGTCGTCTACATCATCTTTATAGCCTTGCGCTACTTCGTGAGATGCCAGACTGGTGTTGTCACGTGGGCAGTGCATGGTGACTTTGTAGTCTTCCTTTAGAAGGTTACGCTCCCAAAGAGATTTCATGACCCACCAGCAACTTTCGATGTAGTCATTTTCGTAGGTTACATAAGCATCTTCTAAATCAACCCAAAAGCCGATGCGCTCGGTCATCCAGTTCCAGTCTTGGATATTTGAAAAGACAGATTCCTTAGCAAGCTTGTTGAATTTAGCGATGCCGTACTCTTCGATATCTTCTTTGCCTTTAAAGCCAAGTTGTTTTTCCACAGCGATTTCCACAGGCAAACCGTGGGTGTCCCAGCCACCTTTACGACCGACTCGGTAACCTTGCATGGTCTTAAAGCGAGGGAAGAGGTCTTTGTAGCAACGGCTGATGACATGGTGGATACCAGGTTTACCGTTTGCTGTTGGTGGACCTTCGTAAAAGATGTAGTCGCCTTGAGGGGCATCTTTTTCGGTTGACTTTTGGAAGATATTTTTCTCTTTCCAACTTTCTAAAACGTCTTCTTCTATTTTGGCAAATTCTGCTTTGCCGACTTCTTTAAACATTTTTTGTTTTACCTTTCTTTTGTTTTCAAAATCAATTGGGTATCAGAGTTTTTGTTTGTGTAGGATGGTGCTGTGCCCATCTTTAGGCTGTTTGTTAAAAATGGTGTGTGTAACAGCACTCTACTGGAACATTTAGGTTAAAATAGTGCATATGTTTTACAGTTTTATTTTTTTGTAAAGCCTGTCCTAGACGGGAATGTAATGTGATGGGCATAGCCCATCCTACAGATTATATGCACATTTTTAAGGCAGTTAGTCCACTACGGACTTTGCCTAATGAGGTTGGGCTATCAGTGTTTTAGGGCGTATTAGCCTACAAGCTTCATGACTACTTGTAGCTACGCCTTGATAATTCGTATATCCGTAAAAAATATATGTATAAACTTCATAAGCAATAAACCTTTAGAAATAAAATATGTATGCATCGTAGTTACCATCACCCTAGTTACTTTGTATTGCCTTGTATCACTCCGTAAAAAATTTAAAATCAATTTCCTTAACACAACTTGTTTCAACTCGTTCAGTTGGATTGCTGATAAATGAATCTATTGTTTGATTCGCACAGTCACTGCTATCAATGATGCCGTGTCCTACATCAGGAAATTCTATGAATTGCACATTTTCAAGTGTTCGGGCAGCAAGCTTACCCCATGTTGGAG
>CALGZD010000369.1 GCA_937934635.1 uncultured Deinococcales bacterium | reverse complement strand
AAAGCTCTTCCACGATTAACTGACCTAATACCGAAGTGAATCATAAATGTCATAATCCCAGTCAATACACAAGGTTTTCAAGCCTTTATCCTTCGGTTATTTCGCAATCTTTGCGACTATATCTTTATGACATTCATCTTTCAGTTTAGTATCAGTCAGTTAATCGGCGAGCTTCGTAACGAGTAGGAACGAACTCATTTAGCATGGGTAAATATTACGTGGAAACGCTATAGAAAACAAAAAAAGAGTCTGTCAAACTTCCCAGACAGACTCTTTTAGCTTTAAAGCTAACACTTAATTCATAACAATATAGGTTTTAAGTGTATTTGCGTTATTAACTCTCTCCCCAAGACCCACAAACTGTACAGATGAACCATCAACAACAACTTGTGGTGTTTGTTGACCATCAGTGATAGTTACAGTTACATCACGCACTTCTGCACCTTTTGCTAAACGAACACTTGCATTAATATTGCCTTGCCATAGACAGGCTACACCTTGTGGGCAGCGACTATCGTTTAAGGACTGAACAGTCATCACTAATCCGTCGTTAAAGCTGTATGACTGACCTACGACAAAATCAAAATAACCAGCCGTTGAGGTAGGTGTTGGTACTGTAGCTGTGCGTGGGGTGGTTGTTGGGCTCGAGCCGTTCAACTCATTAAAGGCTCTTAAATATTCCGCATACGAACTATAGCCATAATAACCACTCGTAACAGAATTATTTGGTAGCGTAGTTGTACTAGACACTTGACCAGCTCTAAAAGCTGCTAAGTAATGCTCATAGCTTGGATAACCATTATAAGTACCTGAAGACTGTGTTGGAACTGATCTTTGTTGCGATGTTTGACTCGAAGACGATACTTGACCAGCATGGAAAGCTGCTAAATAGTGTTCATAGCTTGGATAGCCATTATAAGTACCTGAAGACTGTGCTGGAGCTGTTCTCTGTTGCGATGTTTGACTCGAAGATGATACTTGTCCAGCATGGAAAGCTGCTAAATAATGTTCATAGCTTGGATAGCCATTATAGGGTGCTGCGCTAGTAGAAGGTGTTGAGCTAGTAACTTGTGAACGAGGTTGGGAACTAGCTTGACTACTCGATCCACCATGAAGCGCTTGATAGGCAGCAAAATAAGCGTCATATGTTGGGTAACTATCAGGGCTTATAGAAGGTGAAGCTTGTCTACCTATAGGGGCGCAATTGTTATTTGCTGTCACTATAATTGATAGGGTTTGTGCAAAGCTACAAGGGTCAGTAGATGTAGATGCAGGTGTACGAGTAAATGCAGCTGTCCTAGTAGGTAAAGTAGAAGCATTGCGCCTATTATAATCTTCAAGATATGCTTCATAGCTAGAAAAACCATTGTAAGAATTAGCTTGCCTACTATGGGTGGAATACGATGACGAACTTACAGTATACGGCGATGCTAAGAGTCTAGGTAAATTGTTTTGTGAATAAGATCTAGCTGACGTACCATAGGATGAATCATAAGGCGAATATATAGCTTGGGTTTGTGCTATAGCACTTGCACTCACGAATAGTGCAATCAAAATCAATCCCAAAGGCAAAGGTTTAAGATACTTCATATCTCCCACTCCCAAATCTCTCAAAATCTTTATTGTTTCTTTCATAATTCTCCTTTATTTCAAAAACATTGTATTACATTTAAGAGTTTAAGTTGCAAAGTAGGCTGCAAACCTGAGAAAAACTGAAAAAATCTTCAGTTTCATAACCGTTATATTTATAGGCGTTATATTTATAGGCGTTATATTTTTGTTTTTGAAGCTTGAATACATAGACCTGTAGTTAAGACTTCAATGTAGTTAAGATTTCAATATAGTTAAGACTTCAATGTAGTTAAGACTTCAGTGTAGTTAAGATTTCAATAAATATTACAAGATAATACCTAAAAATCATGACTACTTTCAAAAATATTAGCCTATTAGCCCTGCAACAAAAGCTTTGGTAAAACAACCTCTGCGGGACCTAATAGTTCCAAATCAAAATATGGATTTGTAGGCAGCATTGATTCTAGATTCACCAAAACCGTCTTTGCCCCTTGTTGTTTAGCAATCGTCACAAAATTAGCAGCAGGATATACTGAACCAGACGTACCTATCGCAATAAATAAGTCAACTTTAGACAGTGCAGCTTGTGTTCTAATAAGTGCATCTTCAGGTAGCATTTCATTGAATAACACAATATCTGGACGCAACGTGGCATTGCACTTTGGACATAAGGGTAGCTCTTCTGTGTAATGCTCGACATCTTCAAACGCAGGTAAACCGCAACTAGCATTGCTGCACTTAGTTACATGAACATTGCCATGTATCTCGATTATATTCTTGCTGCTAGCTCGCCCATGTAACCCATCTATATTCTGAGTAATCAGAGTAAAGCTTTTATCAGCATCAAGTGAGTTTTCAAATTCAGCTAAGGCGTAATGTGCATCATTCGGCTTTGCTTGATTTGCAAGTGGACGTAGTGCTCCCCATAATTGCCACATACCAAGTGGCTCTCGTTCCAGAGCTTCTTTAGTACCGTATCTGTCAACATCTACTTCTTCCCAAATACCACCAGGTCCACGAAAGGCTTGAAGACCTGATGCAACAGAGATGCCTGCACCTGTCAATACCACAATATGATTAAACGCTTTGATATCTATTTCAGAAGACATATATACCTACTTTCATCAAACCTAATCATAACAACAAAAAAGTAGCTCCCAAAAAGGGAGCTACTACAAAGCTTACTAAATTATTCTCTTTAAACTTAAACTTTAAGTCTTATCGTCTAGTCTGTGTAGCTGTAATTTCAGTACCACGACCAGCAGTAATAACGATGTCTTCACAGTAAGTACTATAGCCATCTGCAACAACAGTCAATTCATGAGTACCTGCTGGTAAGTCACGAAGACGACCAATTGTACCACTTGCGATTGTGCCATAGTCTTTACCATTGATGAACACACGTGGGTTTGGTGCAGTTGGACGAAGAATTAGGTTACCTAAAGCTGGTGCTGGTGGTGCCATCGTTGCACTGATGCTACGGTTTTGATTACCAGCAACTGTGAACTGCTGACTTGCATCTACATAACCATTTAATCTATAGGTTGCTGTGTATGTGCCTGCATCTAGCTGAATAGAACCAGTTGGTGTTGTACCTACAACATTACCATCTACATAAACAGTTGCACCACGAGGATTACTGTCAAAGTTTACAGTGCCTCTTGGCGTAACCTGAACTAGGCTAGCACTTACATTCTGGTTACTACCTGCACTTACGCTAAAGCTTTGGCTTGCATCTTGATAGCCAGCTCTTCTAAACGTTGCTGTATAGGTACCAGGCTGATAGCTCACTGCACCTGTTGGGGTTTGACCAACAGTTACACCGTTCACAAAAACAGTTGCACCACGTGGGTTACTGTCAAAGTTTACAGTTCCTTGACTAACTACAGGTGTAAGTGTAGCTGTAATGTTTGTTGACTGACCACCAAGAACATTGACGGCTTGTTCAAATACATCATAACCATCAACAGCAATTCTTACTGTGTGAGAACCAGTAGTAGACTCAACAGAGATAGCCTGACCAGCTCGTGTATAGCCCATGAAGTTATTATCCACATACACTGCTGCGTTATTCACGTTAGCAGTAACTGAAATCGCACCATAGATAGGCGCTGGTGGTGGTGTGTTATCAACAACGTAGAAAAGAACGGTGTCAGTCACCCAGTCATTTTGCTCGATTGGATTAACAATGATTGAAAGTGTTCTTGCAAAACCTTGCTCACCAAGATTGCTTGAAGCAAAGTTTGGATCAGTACGGAAGTTCGCTAGCTCAGTTACATCTAGTTGAGTTTTACTACCTACAGCAATAACTTTATCTAGACCAAGTGGTGCATCTACACTAAAGCGATAAGCAGCCCCTACAGGTGGAAAAGTCTTGGTAGTGTTTGCAACAACATAGTTATCTCTACCTGCATCATCAAAACGATTTGGAAGAATCTGATTTACAGTACCATCTGAACGAACATTGAAAAGATAAACATAGCTATCTTGGTTTGCACGAACACTCAGTGTGATGTTGTCACCAACGTTATAGGCAGGTGCAAGATCACCACTTGTATCTTTATCTACAAAAACCTCAACCTCATATGCTTCGGTTGCATATGGGTTAATGACAATTGACTGCGGGCTGATAATGATATTTTCATTACCTTGTGCTAATGCTGGTGCAAACAAAAATGTTGCTAAACCAGCGAGTAATAGAGCAATTTTTTTCATTACTGGAAATGCCTTTCTTGAAAATTCGAATAAGGTTATCGAAGGTTATATCAGATTATGAGTCTTGATCCACATCTTCCTAATTCAATAATCAATCCCTTAATCTAGCTATGTTCCTCAGATAGCCATACTTTACTATGATACGCCTAGATTTGAATACGGTTAGATAACATCTCACATTATTTTCAATAAATCAAAGAATATTGGGCTTTTCTGAACAAATATTCAGAAAATATAGCCTTAGCTGAATAGATCTTCAGTCAAATCTATTTTTTGGATAGCTTTAACCCTCACAACTCACAGTTTTGAAGGTGTAAAGTTAAACATATTATGATGTTCAACAAGTAATTTAGGACTATTTAGGACTTTATTTAAGGCTTTCGAACGTCAAAAATTTGGAAAAACTATGAAATCATCTATTATTAAACGAAAAAAAACTCACTTCACACCTAATTTTTTAAGCATCTTAGTATTAGTTTTCTGCTTTGTGTGCTCTTCCAATAGCATTTCCATTGCGACTGCCCAAGACATGACGGCTGAGGAAATTATAGAGCAGCTCGAGCTCAAGGCTGGCAGCGTCATCGACTTTGAAACAACAATTACTGGTCAGCTTATTGACTTTAGTGGCGCAGCACTGGACTTAGAAATTTTCTTACAGTTTTTAAGAGAAGAAAATGTTGGCAGAGCTGAGTTCATTCAACCCGATATTCTAGCCGACAACTTTATCGTTCTGGACAAAGAAACTGTCTACAACTATCTATTTTTAACAAACCAAGTCACAGTTTATGATGCAACCGACCCAAATGCATTTGGTGGCTTAGTTCCCGAAGCAGCAGATAGTGATATCGACCTGTTTCTAGGTTTAGATCCCGAAAGACTTTTTTTGGGATGGAGTGGCACAGTTCTTGACTATGCTGAAGCGGAAGTTAATGGCTCAACGGTAAATTTATACCAATTACGCTTTGATAATGATTTTGATACAACAACTGACATGGGTCACATCATGGCTTGGGTTGTTGACGAAGAATGGTACCCATACAAGCTTGAAATCTATATGCCTGACCAAGAAGGTCCTGTGGCAAATCTGCAATTCAACAATCTAGTACAAGACCAAGACTTAGATCCACTGGACGTCGCTTATGTACCTGATGATGCTGAGGTTATTGACGAGAGATAAGAAACGAACGCTATTTATTAGCCAATTCATTTCTTTTAGCTAAAGTCGTAATGTGCCAACTTCTCCCCTACAGCTCGCACAACATCAGGACGTGCTTTCACATCACCCAAAAGTGACTTAACCAAATTTGCTCTAGAAACATTACCTAAACTGAGCAAGCGAAATACACTATCTTCTTTACCAAGAAGGTCGTCTAAAAGCTTTGTGTCAATACGTTCATTGGCATTTCCCTCAAGTTTGTCTTGAATGGTTTCCATAAATACAAGCTTTTTCTCTAGCTTTTCAGTGCCACCTGAAAAAACAGGTCGATGTCCACACAACAACATCTCTACATCTAGTTTGATGATACGTTTTAAGGTCTCTAAGGACACAAGAAAGTTTTCATCTCGCCGCATCAGTCTTTGTCGGCTTGATAAATACATATCTGCTGAAAACAACGCTTTACGTTCAGCATCGTAAACAACGGTCATATCGTGTGAGTGCCCCGGTGCATGAAAGACTTGGAAATCACCATCGTTAGTTTTGTATGAAACACTTTCAAACGCTGGCAGCTCTAAACAGTGATTCTCCTGAAAAGCTTGAAAGCGCCCCCAAACCACATGCTGGTATGGATATTGTACATAGCCTTTTCGAATCAAAGCTTGACTATAGGAACTAACAGTAATTTCTGCACCTGTCTCATTTCGAATAGTGGCTGCACCACCACTATGATCTTCATGATGATGTGTCAGGTAGATATGCTCTATATCACCATCCTGCAAAATAAAAGGCAGTAACTCTTCAGACATATTTGGCGCACCTGAATCAATCAAGGTTTTACCTATACGATATGCCCAAGCAGTCATCCTGCGCTTACCTATGTTGTATGCAATGATGCCATTGCC
>CALGZD010000368.1 GCA_937934635.1 uncultured Deinococcales bacterium | reverse complement strand
TTTTGTAGTTTTTGATTCTGGCTTGAAGTGTGAGGTCTGGGTTGCGCCCTAGAGGGTTTAGGGGGTCGTATTGGACTGTGCCGAGGCGGTCGAATAGGTGGGGGAGTTGGGTGGGCTCGAGCTGGTAGTTCAGTCCCACACGTATAGCCTCTTTTTTACTTAGCTTCTGCATAGACATCTATATCTCTAACTTTAGCGCTTTATCAAAAATAATCTCAGCGATGTCTCGTTTACTCATTCTAGGAAGTTCCTCAAAGTCACCATCTGGCATTACTATTGTGACTTCGTTACTATCGCCCCCAAAAGCACTACCTGCTTTCTTAGGGTAGTTAAGGCATATAAAATCCATCTTTTTGCGAGTTGCTTTATCTGCTGCTCGTTCTACACCTTTGTGTGTTTCCATAGCAAAACCAACCACAATCTGCTGCTTTTTTCTAGCTGAAAGTGTTTTTAAGATGTCTGGTGTGCGAGTGAGTTCCAAACTTTGGGTATCACCCATTTTGGCTTGTTTTTCTTGTTTTTGATTCGCAGCTTTCCAATCTGCAACGGCTGCGGTCATGACTAATATATCGCAAGTATCGAAATCTTCAGAAATGGCTGCCAGCATATCTTCCGCACTTTCTACTTTACTGAGCTTAACGCCAACAGGCGCACTTAAACTATTTGGTCCACTGACTAAGTGAACGTCTGCTCCTCGTGCCTGTGCTGCTGCTGCTACGGCGTAGCCCATTTTGCCACTGCTTGGGTTAGATATAAAGCGTACGGGGTCAAGATACTCTCTCGTGGGTCCAGCAGAAACGAGCACTTTCTTACCTGTTAAATCTTTTGAAGTAAATATAGAGGGGAGAGCTGTAACGATGTTTGTTGGTTCCATCATACGTCCCATGCCAGAGCCTTCGTCTTTGGCTGCTAAGTCACCAAAGACTGGTCCAAGAAAAGCATGGCCGTAGCTTTCTAGCGTAGCTACATTTTTCTTTACGGCAGGGTGTTCCCACATTTTTGTGTTCATAGCAGGACCCCAAACTACTTTTGGAATGCCTGCAAGAATCGTTGCTGAGATAACATCATCAGCCTTGCCAAGGGCAGCGCTGGCGAGCGCATCGGCAGTAGCTGGGGCAACGACCAACATATCTGCCCAGCGTGCTAGGTCGATGTGTCTGGCTTTTCCATCAGCCCGAAACCAGCTTTCACGGTCAAAGATTTCGCCACCTGCTGCAATTGCTAAAGATAGCTTTGTTATGAAGTGATAAGCATCGTCTGTGGCAGCTACTTTTACCTCATGCCCTGCCTCTCGTAAACGTCTAGCTAAAGAGGGGCTTTTGAGAGCTGCTACCCCTCCTGAGACAGCAAGTAGGATTTTCATTGGGTTATATCCAGCAAGTGTGGAAGTTGGTGATGAGTCTTGTAGTAAATCATGGCTCTAATTATAGTTTATTTGGAGAACTAATTTTGTATATGTGGTCATTTTGCAATTTATTTATAGCTGTTACTGTTCACAATCTTTAAGTTTAGAGGTGGAGAGTAATTCAATTTTTATGAAGTCTGTATTTCCTTCCATCTAACGTTGCTAGTGATTTGATAGCTTTTTCAGAGCATCAGAGTTGAGGTTTTGATTACTCTGACTTAATGTTTCATTTGTAATTGTCTTATGGAAAGATTTACTTTCTAATTCATTAGCAAGTCGTTTCTTAATCAAGTAACAATTTAGTAAGAGGTGTGTTGTTTGTGAAGGCTAAATGAATAATAGGGTTACTGTTTAGACTGTTTTCTCAGGATTTACTACCTTTGCCTAATATTTCAGTAACGTTATAGATATGTTTGAGTATTGATGTAAGTGTTTTGCCTCACATATGCATGATACACATAGTGTAAAAGAGGGTGCTAAAGTCGTCACAGACGCAAAGTAAGATTTTGAAAGCGCAATTGGCATAAACTTAGGAAGCTTTGAGGGTCGTATCTCCGCTCCCCGCTGCCCCCCCGGCGGAGATCCTCTCAGAGCACCTTTTATTTCCATACTTAAATTTAAAATATTTTTGTCAAAACGTAGTGATTTTTTGAACTTTCGTTAGCCACAATGGCAAATGAATAGCAAATGTTTTGATACTAACAACATCACTGTTTACATGTATGGTGGTTCATTTTGTCACAGCGTAATACCGTGTCCGAAACTACATGTAGTATATGTAGTAAAAGAACGCGTTAGAAGCGTCAGGTGCATTAGTTTATTCCGCTAGTTACCTGACCTACGACTTAAAAACACGTTTAGACTTTACTTTACAATGGATTTAAGCGGAATTGGTATAATACCGAAGTGAATCATGGATGTCATAGTCACAAACATAGCAAAGTTTCGTAATTTGTGTGCCCTTCGGTTCTAAAGGCAATTTTTTCTGCTGATTGATTATGACTTTCTTCTTTCAGTTTAGTATAAGTTGTCATAGAATAAATTGCACGGTGTAAGTTGTCACAGAATCAATTACACGGTGTAAGAAGACATTAGATTTGAGTGTTCTTTTGATGCTCAATCCATTTGGTGACATCACTACGAAAGCGGTTTTCCCATGCTTCTATAGGTGTTTCGGTTAGGCGCTCTAGTGCGCTATCACCAGATAAACCAAAGTCAATTGATAGCATTCT
>CALGZD010000367.1 GCA_937934635.1 uncultured Deinococcales bacterium | reverse complement strand
GCGAAAGCTTTCGAAGTTATCTAGTTGCTTAATATCTTTTAAAAAGGTCACTAAGTCTCGCCATTGCTCATTGCCAAGTAAGGCTTTTGGTCGAGGTATATCGAAGTTCTTAATGGCATACACTGTAACAACTGTTTTCAGGGTTTTAAGCTTGCTTATATTGCCTGAGTAGGTGAAAGACAGACTGCTGTCGGTTTCAGAAACAGGCTGGATTCCTTTAAATTTTTGCCTTAGCTCGTTTTTGACAATATCCTTAAGACCAGAAAGAAATTCAACTTCTATCTGTTGGGGTTTTTCTGAAGCTTGTGTTTTTTGATTTTGAGCTTGCTTGTTTTGAGCCTGTTTGCTTTTAGTTTGTTTGTTCTGTTTTGGTGTTCTGTACTTTTTCTGAGATTTTTTCTCTTTCTTGCTTCCTGATTTCATCAGTATGGACTTAGGGGCAATACACTAAGAAGTTTGACAGAGTTGACAGTTTCAGGAACTTTTAAATCAAAGGTGTAGCGCTCACCTGCTTTGATGTTGTGAATGAGTTTGTAGGTGGGCTCGAGCTCTTCCCCTTCTCCTCCAAAGGTTCGAAAACTGACAAAAGCATAGTTGTAATTTAAATCTGTGTTGTTATGCAACTTTGCTGTAATCTCTTTTGTCTCTTCAAGATAGTCAATTGCTTGCACAAACAACTTTTGCTCAGGCACAAGTGCAGCATCTTCTTCTTCTTCAAGACGGCTTGTTAGTTCATCGGTCAAAAGACCAGCATGAATACTCAGGCTTTCATCTTTTTCTGCCGAGAACATGCCCGCATAGGGCGTATAGGTTTTGGGGTCAGCGACGATAGCATAGTGAAACTTGCGGGCTTTTGTAACTGAGGTAGACAGGGGTGTTTCACCCATATAGTCACCATTGAAGTAGACATCTGCACCACTTGGCACACTGGCAAAATACAATTCTACATCTTCAGGAGAACTGTAAGCAGTCTTAAAAGGATCACCATCACTATCACTCTGTTGCAAAGCTTCCGACTTACTAACGACTTTGAAGTTCTGTGCAAACCACGTGCTATTCACAACATTAAGTGAGAGTATTGCCATAAAAAAACTAAGCAGCATAGCAATAAAACCCTGTTTTGGCGCACTTGGAAAAGCTTTGCGTACACGAGGGTGAAAGCTGGCAGGTAAAAAGATGAGTGACAAAATTGCACAAAACAATGTGCCAAATACAAAAAAGCTTAAAGCACTTTGCAAAAGTTGTTGAGTGAGTGAACTAAAATCCATAGTATTTTTAGTGAGTAGTATTGCTGTTTAGTAAATCGTTTGAGCTGATTGCACTGAGAGTATAGTCAAGTTAGGACACAAAATGACTGCACACTATGTGAATGTTTAAATATATTGAATGCCTAAATATACTTATTTAATATTAGTGTGAGTATACTTCTATCATAGAGGGAGACATGCTGCTGTGTCTATAGTTTTCCAATTTACAAATCATTTCCAAACAATCAGGTGTAATAATGGTTTTATGATTAATTGCTTGGTCAAGCAGCTACGAATAACCTAAAAAGCTCGGCAATCACAAGCATCATTAAAGGTTAAGTAGCGGAATACCACTCAAAAGCTCAAAGAGCCGTAATAATCAAGTGGGAATTCATATCACATATGTATTTAGGAGAGAGCTTCAGTATGAAAATCTTTAAATTTCGTATAGTAGAACCTGCTTATGTATTAGCAAGCATTCTTCTGCTTACGGGTGCCTTAGGCTTAGCGCAAGAACAAGAAGAAAGCGCTCAAGAAGAACTAGTTGCAACGCACAGCATTATTGTTGAGCAAAGTGAAGCACAGTTCTCAATCTTTGAGATTTTGCTAGGAAACGATAAAACAGTTATTGGTACAACGAACTTAGTGAGTGGAGATTTGTCTTTTGATTTAGCGAATCCGCAAGTTGCACAGCTTGGACCTATTGTGATTGATGCACGTGGATTTGAAACGGATGATCGTCGTCGTAATGGTGCTATTCAAAGACGTGTTTTAAATACAAGTCAGGAAGGCAATGAGTTTATTACCTTTGCAGCAACAAAAATTGAAGGACTGCCTGAAACTGTTGCCGTTGGCGATAGCTTTGAACTCATGATAACAGGTGATTTAACGCTAGTAGGAACAACCCTAGAAGAGGTCTTTACTGTAAACGTCACCGTAAATTCAGAAACTGAACTTGAAGGTAGTGGCACAGCAACTATTTTGCATAAGAACTACGACTTAAATATTCCTAAAGTGCCTGTTGTTAGCTTTGTAGCAGATGAGCTTACGCTTGAGATTGCTTTTGTTGCTGGCGTGGCTGAGACTACTGAATAGTAGGCTTGTTCTGAAATAAGAGATCGTACCAAGTAAGAGTAATAGCCAAGCATTTTATAACCCACACCCCCTCGCCCCTCTCCCAAATTTGGGAGAGGGGGATAGTCGTTTGTAGGACAGTGTTTTTCGGGGGTGAGGGTCGTACTTAATTAACTAAACGCAGTAGTTATTTCAAAATGACTTTAGCAGCTAAAAATCAAAAATAGAGAAAGTCCGCATTTTTTAAGATGCGGACTTTCTCTATACGGAACTATACTTCCCCCTTTTCTAAAGCTACCGTGTTAACACATTTTAGTTTGAACATCAAAAGCGAGGCTCCAACCAATAAAAATAGTTTGGAATCTGGATAATCCACGGTAAAAAGTGATAACACCTGGGGGACGTTGACTAGCATAGCCCATCCAACCACCAAGACGAGCAATAATCCAAGACGCCCAAGCTAAACTATTCGGTGGATGAGGGTTTTTCTGTTTGGTGGTTTTACCTTCATACTGAGGTACTAAATCTTCGAGACAAGCTTGTTGCGCTTCCGAAAATACTGTCTGGACAGGTAGATTAGAACCATCTCTAGCACGATTAAGTTGCATAACTTTCAGAGCAAGTTCTAAAGCTAGAACAGCAAGTTTACGAATAGCATCCATATCATCTAGACTAATACTTTCAATATCTAAGCCTTGCTTTTTCAGGGTTCTAAAGAGTTGTTCGATATGCCAACGCCATGCATACCACTGAATAACTTGCTTTGCTTGTTCGAAGGTATTTATCTGATGGGTTGTGAGTAAACGCCAAAGAATCGGTTGACCAGTCTCTGGTTTAGTAATTTCTCGAACCTCTAAAGCGTTCAACTCAATATAGTCAGGTAATTCCTTGGCACAGTTCTTAGGTCGTTTGAGCTTGACCTTTTGCATACGTACTTCTAAAGTGGCTTCTCGTTGTTTTCGTTGGCTACGTTTATCTGCTTCAAGTTCAATAGTGTAAACACCTAAACTCGTTGCTTGTTCTAAAACATCAAACAGTTTTTCTTCACTATCATATAAACAACGATTTTGGCTTGAGCGAATCAGTAACTCTGCACCAATATCCTTTACCTTGTTGAACTCTTCATAAATATCTGCTTCTCTATCAGCAATATAAGTGACTTGTACATCATCATTTAAACAACGATTTGTATCTGCTATGCTTTGTAGCCATTTATAAGATTCTTTTTCTTCTATGGGTAACTTATTGTGATTTCGTTGTCCCTGACTGACAGGGCGTACCCAGCTTTGTGCTGAACTAATACCTAATGCTTCACCATGGTCTGCATCTAACAATAAACAAGGATGTAACAGAAATCCCAAGCTTTGATTATCGCTTATTACACCAAGCTCTCCTTTCGTAATTCGGCTTGCTTGACCTGATAAGTTAACCTCTGTTGTATCCATTATCCCAAGCACATGCCCTTTCCTGACCTGCTTTCGACATGCGTCTTGCAAACTTTGTACGAGTAGTGCTTCTTTAACTTTTACATTATCCATAAGCCTGTAGTAACTAACTCGCTCAGCATTGTTTGTTGCTATCTGTTGCATCACGATACTTTCTTTTCTATGCATTGCCATTACCAGCTTGACTGCTCGGTTATCTAAACGTTTATCTCCAAATATACTTACTTCATTTGCTGCTATTGTCTTTGCTAGTGCGCTTCCTGTATACATTCTTCTAGTTTAATTTCTTTATGAAAAAGATGTGTTAACACGGTAGCTTATTAACGGGGGCTAGGGGGGATTGCTTTAAGAAATTATTGGCTGTCAGAGAGTGGACTCAAAAAACGTTAGAATGAGAATTAAACAATATCAAGTTAGTACCTCAAGCTTTAAATCAAAGAGGTTTTAAATCAATCAGGTTTTAGATCAATCAGGCTTTAGATCAATCAGGCTTTAGATGAATTAAATAAGGAGAACTGTTATGAGAAAAACACTAACCAAGCTAATTGCTCCTCTCGCTGCAAAATTCTTTTTTGAACGACCAGCACAACGACGTGGTTATGATGAGCATAGAGCGAATTTAGAAAAAGGCTCTGAGGAAATAAAATCACGCATTCAAGCGGTTGATGCGTCTGCACCGAGTGAAAAAACGGTGAAGATGTTGCGACATATTATTGCGATTGAACGTTGGGGGCAAAATCGTATGGCTTTGTTCTTTGTGGATGATTATGCAGAAGATGTTGTTAGCGATGAAAATTATGACTACAAGCCCGAGAAGGATTTGCCTTGGGAAACTTTAGCGGAGAGATTTGGGGAGGCTCGAGCCAAGACGATAGAAATCGCCCGACGCCTTGAATCGGGAGCAGAAACAAAACACGACAAAATCCCTCAAAACGACTTTGGACCGCTAACAGCCAAAGCATGGCTACAATACCTAAATACCCACGCTAACTTTGAATCTAAAAGGATTAAGTAATGCGTGCAGAGATGCTAAGCGTCGGCACTGAGTTACTCCTTGGTGAGATTGTCGATACCAACAGTGCATGGCTTGCCAAAGAACTTTCACAACAAGGTGTAGACGTGCTGTGGTCACAACGTGTTGGCGATAACTTGGAGCGCATCAGAGCAGCTATTGAGCTAGCTTTTTCTAGAAGCGACGCAGTCTTCTTGTGCGGTGGACTCGGACCAACCGATGACGACATGACCCGTGAGGCGATTGCTGCGGTCGCAGGTGAAACACCTGTGGTTGATAGTGATTTAGAAGCACACTTAAGAGATTTATTTGCCCGCTTTAGTCGAGAAATGCCAGAAAAGAATCTCAAACAGGCATGGCTGATTCCATCAGCACAATCATTGCCAAACCCTAACGGCACTGCACCAGGTTGGTTCGTAACGTTGG
>CALGZD010000366.1 GCA_937934635.1 uncultured Deinococcales bacterium | reverse complement strand
ATATTCATTGCAGTTATTACTTGGAACCTTTTTGGTGATGGCTTGCGCGATGCACTTGATCCACGCAGCAGAAAATAACCTCAAGACTTTATTGAAAAGATTCAAAAGCCATCTACAAAACAGATGGCTTTTTCTTTTGCTGCCATTATATTAAGAAAACCGTATACTAAAGCTCTTCCACGATTAACTGATTTAGGTCAGTTAATCGGCGAGCGGAGCGCGAGTAGGAACAAACTCATTTAGCATGGGTCAACATTACGTGGAAACGCTACTAACTTTATGTCAGAAACCATAAAACAAATCACACCTAATCTCTGGGTTCAACAAAGTGAATACTTTGCAACCAATAGCGGTATTTTCATCTCAAATGGTGAAGCCTGTCTTATTGACCCAAACATGAATCCTGATGAAATCAAAGCAATTGCCAACTTTATCGATTCTCAAAAAGTACAGCTACACTGCATCATCCTTACCCATGACCATTGGGACCATGTTCTTGGACCAGCATTTTTTCCAAACATCAAAGTTCTAGCTCATACAAACTACCTCCAAGGTGGTACAGAGCAAATCGGACATATTCAGGAGCAAATTGTAGATTGGCAAAAGCGTTATGACCTACCCCAGACGCCTAATTTTGAAATTCCAATTCCAAATGAAAGAGTTGAAGAAGGTAGTAAAATAACCATCGGAAGCGAAAGGTTAGAGTTCGTACATGTGCCAGGACACGCACCTGACCAAGTTGCTATCTTCCACCAAAGCAGTGGCACGTTTTGGGCAGCCGATACTTTGAGCAATATTGAAATTCCATTTGTTAGTCATAATCTAGCTGCTTATGAAGCTATGCTCGAAAAAGTATCAAAATTAGATATTCAGACACTCATTCCTGGACATGGCGCTGTTACCAATGATGTTGAAGAAGTCAAAAAACGCATCAATGAAGACATTGCTTATCTGACTGAATTAAGAGGAAAAGTCAGTGGCATTGTGGATTGCGGTGGCGCAGTTGAAGACTGCATCGATAGCTGTTTAGCAATGACTTTTAAAAATCCCGAAGCCAACAAAAATGAACACCGCATGAATGTTGAGAGTGCTTTTCTTGAATTAGGCGGTAAGGCTGATGGAGCTAAAAAATTAGGTTGGGGCTGAAGTTATTTCAGCCCTTTAGACCCTAAGGATTTTAAAACTACGGTTGCTGCATTTCTGCCTGATGCACCCATGATGCCACCACCAGGGTGGGTGCTTGCGCCTGTTATGAATAGGTCTTTTAGATGGGTTTTGTATTGAGACATGCCTAACATGGGGCGCAGGGCGAACATTTGGTCTAGACTCATCTCTAAATGCATGACGTTGCCTCGGTAGAGACCTAGGTTGCGCTCGAGCCACAGCGGGTGCTGAAACAAACTCCCAACAACGCTATCCTTCGTCCCAGGGGCATAAGCCTCAAACCTATCAAGAATATTCTCAGCGACGCTTTCCTCAATTTCATCCCAACCTTGTTCACCAGAAAGTTCATAAGGAAAGTACTGCGCCCAAAGCCAAAGCACTTCGCCACCAGGCGGTGCCAAGGTATCATCAACTGCACTAAAGCTCATGGCCACAATCGGCGGGTCTTCGGCAGGCTTGCCTCCAAGGTAATCACCAAAAGCAGTATTAAGCTGCTGCCTATCCCTACAAACAAGTTGCAGTGCTTTGCGTGCATCATCGCCAGGAAAAGCTTTATACTTAATAGGTTTATCCAGTGCTAAACGGATGATAGCGCCAAAACCATTACCTGTTCTTAAATTCTTAGCGCTTGCAGGGCGAGCATCTTCTGGCAAAAGTTTTGAAAAGGTTTCAATCGCATGACAACCAGCTAGAACTTTCTTAGCAGTGTAAACATCGCCATTAACCCGAACACCTGTTGCCTTACTACCTTCAACCAAAATTTCTTCAACAGGTGCATTGGTAAAGACTTCTCCACCATGAGCAATGATATGGTTTTTCAATGCTTGCGTGAGCATACCCGACCCACCACGAGGTCGTGCCATGCCACCTTCATGATAAAGCGGATGCCACAGCAAAAAAGGCGCATTAAAAGGTTCTGTCGGTGGTGGACCAGACTGCGCTGCCATCCACACAAGCGGTGCTTTAATTTTTTCTTCGGTAAAATATTCATCAACCACTTCGCCATATGGCTTCATGATGAGGTTAACTGCTTTTTTCCAATCTCCTTGGATGGCTTTACCAAACATCATTTTTTTACCAAGATTGAGTGGGCTTGGTGACATCAAAAAGAGGTCTTTGACAACTTTGGCAAACGGTGTCCAGTAGTCTAGAAACTCTTTATATGCCTCACCTTGTCCGGGGAACTTTTCTTCTAAATGAGCAATGGTACGCTCAGCATTTCGGTAAAAAAAGACATAATCATCATCTGGAAATGGTGCAAAAAAAAGTGGGTCAATATCGATGTACTCGAGCCCATAATTTTCTAAACCAAGTTCCTGAACAATAGGTGTATTCCGAATAAGAATATGAGCGCTACCACCATAGTCAAAGGTATAACCAGGCACAATATCAGTTGACGACGATACAGCACCACCTACAACTTCACGGCGTTCAAAAACCGCTACTTTATGCCCTGCTTGAGCAAGATAAGCACTACTAATAAGCGAGTTGTGTCCAGCACCAATTGTGATTACATCATAGTCTGTCATATTTATGCATTAAGTATACTGGCTGAGCCTTTGCATTGTTAGTAAAAAAGAGTCAACTGTTGTAAAAGTGCCAAAGGAAACAAAGTAAGCATGTTTTTGAAGCAAAGCGTAAAAACTGCCAAGGTGAATACGCTTCGCAAATATAACCAAGTTTTTTTTTAACAGCAAATTTTAGCCATCTACAACATAGCGTATTCAACCGATGGCGTAATGCCCAATCTTTCTAGTACCTTTTTGCTTTAAACTAGAAGTATAGATAGAAGCTACTAACATAGCAGTATATGTAGCCCCATTGGAGTACGAACATGTCACTAGGAATCGGAATTGTTGGCTTGCCCAACGTTGGAAAAAGTACCCTTTTTAATGCAATCACTCGTAACAATGTAGAAGCTGCAAATTATCCGTTTGCAACAATCGATAAAAACGTCGGTTTGGTACCTGTACCAGATGAGCGTTTGGATGCGCTACAAAAGATTTATATCAAAGGTGATAAAAAGCCAGAAGTTATTCCTACAACAGTTGAATTTGTAGATATAGCAGGATTGGTAAAAGGTGCAAGTCAAGGCGAAGGTCTTGGCAATCAATTTCTAGCGAATATCCGTGAAGTCTCTGCGATTGCTCATGTTGTGCGCTGTTTTGAAGATGACCAAGTGATTCACGTTTCAGGGAAAGTTGATCCAGTGGATGACGTTGAGGTTATCAATACAGAGCTTGCACTTGCAGACATCCAAAGTTTAGAAAATAGATTAAGCAAGTTGCGCCGTAGTGCAAAGGCAAATAAAGACGACGCAATCATCGTTGAAAATGCTGAAAAAATGATTGAGCATCTTTCAGATGGTAATCCAGCACGTACAAGCGGTATTGAACTTCCAAAAGATTTCAATTTATTGACAGGCAAGCCTGTGATTTATGTTTGTAACGTTTCAGAAAATGATGTCGTTTCTGGTAATGAGCAAACTGAAAAAGTTAAAGCGATGGCAGCAAAAGAAAATGCTGAAGTTATCATCTTATGTAATCAAATCGAACAAGAGCTAACTGAATTAGAAGAAGAAGAAGCACTAGAATATCTAAAAGATTTAGGTCTTGAAGAAGCTGGTTTAAACCGCCTGATTCAAGTTGGTTACAAGACACTTGGCTTACTCACTTACCTAACTGCTGGCGAAAAAGAAACCAGAGCTTGGACTGTTCGTTCTGGTGCAAAAGCACCTGAAGCTGCTGGTGTAATTCACACAGATTTTGAACGTGGCTTTATTCGTGCTGAAGTGATTGATTGGGACAAGCTTGTTGAAGCTGAAAGCATTCCAAATGCCAAAACAAAAGGCTGGGTTCGTACTGAAGGTAAAGACTACGTTGTGCAAGATGGCGACGTAATCAACTTCTTGTTCAACGTCTAAATAAGTTTACTAAGTTCATGCCTAATATGATGGATACTCCATTAGCTTAGGCATTTTTTATAAAAAATTCTGATGATTTATAGACTTTAATGTTATAAATGATTTGATGTTATAAATGAAAGGTATTGTTGTCAATGAGTTGGGCTGATGTTTTTTCTGCAAGCGTAACCTTGTTTTTTATCATGGACCCTTTTGGCAATATGCCGATTTTTCATTCGATTCTCAAGAAGTTTGATTTTAAAGAACGCCAAAGAATCATCATTCGGGAATTGATAATTGCTTTAGTTATACTTGCACTATTTTTATATGGTGGTACATCTTTTCTTGGCTTTTTAGGTTTAGAACAAGCTTCGCTAAATATTGCTGGCGGAATACTCCTTTTCTTAATCGCAATTAAGATGGTTTTTCCCCCACCTCGTATTCAAGAAGAAGAAGCGGATGAAGACCCTTTTATTGTGCCTTTGGCTATGCCACTTGTCGCAGGACCATCTGCTATAGCTGTACTCATATTGCTATCAAGCTCTCAACCAGACAAAATGCTTGAATGGAGCTTTGCACTATTGATTGCATGGTTACTTAGTACAGTTATTTTGCTTTTTTCTGGGACTGTTTTGAAGTTTCTTGGGTCGAGGGGTAGTAAAGCATTAGAACGCCTTATGGGTCTTTTACTCATCCTAATTGCAGTCCAAATGTTCCTAGATGGCTTCCGCAATTATTTAACTGAACTTGGCGTTCTATAAATCCCCTCTTACAAAAAACTAAAGCCTTCCGCTGACGTAATGCTAACTCTTTAAGCAAGGTCAATAACATGCTGCTATCTGCATAAGCCTACACTTATTCATATTTGCCTCAGCTCTCTTAAGATGCTGACCAAACATTACTAGTGGGGGCTATGATGATAGAAGTTGAAAATCTTGTAAAAACATACGGACGTATTAATGCTGTTAAAGGTATTTCTTTTACAGCTCAAAAAGGACAGTTACTTACTTTACTTGGACCTAATGGTGCAGGTAAATCCACGACTATAAAATCAATCACTGGGCTTATTCGCCCGACTTCTGGCAACATTCGTGTTGCTGGTTTTGATGTTGTCAAAAATGGCGTTAAGGCTAAAGGCAGTATGGGCTATGTTCCTGATAGACCTTACCTGTATAAAAAGCTTACAGGTCGTGAGTTGCTTAGGTTTTTGGGGCAGCTACGCAAAGTAGAAAATGTTGATGCTAAAGCGCAAGACTGGCTTGAATTTTTCTCACTTCAAGATTTTGCTAATGAACTCATTGAAAGCTATTCGCACGGTATGAAGCAAAAGCTGACCTTCATAGCTGCATTACTACATGAACCACAAGTACTTGTGATTGATGAACCTATGGTTGGTTTAGACCCTAGAGCAGCGAAACAAGTTCGTCAGCTCATGAAAGACTATACGCAAAATAATCGAACCGTTTTACTCACTACTCATTCGATGGATGTCGCTGAATCAATTGCAGACGAAGTTGTTCTTGTCAACAAAGGTGAAATCGTAGCACAAGGTGATTTGGGTCAATTACAAGATAATATTGGCAAAAAAGAGGCAGGGCTCGAGACCATCTTCTTAGAACTCACAAAAGATATGGAACGAGAGCAGATGATGAACGAGGACAACTACAGTGATTTAGGTAGAGATATGGCAGCATGATTAAAACGCATCCCTTAATCCTCTTTGAACTTGCTTTCAGACAGTTCAAAAACACTATTCGGAGCAATCCCTTACAATACATCTTCATCAGCCTGCTACTCATTGTCATGTATTGGGGCATCCATAGTGCAACAATATGGGGACTTGATTTTCTAGATAAAATCCCAAACTACGATGCTATTAATCTAGTAGATGCTGTTATTCAAAGAAGTCTAGAAAGTCTACTGATGATTTTGATGTTTTCAGTAGCCTTCAGTGTTCTGACAACTGCCGTACAAACACTGTACGATTCACACGACTTACCTTTTTTGTTAAGTCTACCAATTAAAGCAAATCGTGTTTTTTACATGAAAGTTTCAGAAACCTATACTAGCGCAGCTATGCTGCCAGCATTTTTCACCTTACCTATCTTGGTTGCTATAGGCATTCATAGAGAAGCAGGAATCTTGTATTACTTTGTTGCTATTGCATCGGTTCTGGCACTATACGCAATTCCAGTTGCTATTGGCAGTTTAGTCGCCCTCATACTCATGCGCTTTGCACCCGCAGGTAAAGTCAAAGAAGTTGCTACAGGGCTTAGTGTCATTTTTGCAGCCGCATTAGTATTTGGCTTGCGTCTGCTTCGTCCTGAACAAATCGCGACCATGTCACCTCTAGAAATGATTCGTTTCCTTAAAGATTTTTCAGAATTCAAAATTAGTTGGATGCCTTCTAGCTGGACATCAGAAGCAATTTGGGCTGCGCTCGACGGGCGCTTTGGTCTAGGTGCTTTTTTTCTGCTTGCAATATCAGTCGTTTCCTTATGGGTAGTGGCACAGCTTGCTGCGCTAGCTTACAGCGAAGGTTGGATTCGTTCAAATGATTCAATCAAAGTCAAACTTGACCCGAGAGTGCGTCCAATGCCTTTTTGGGAAAGGCAACTTCTTCGCTTGCATAAACATGGGCATTTGATTGCTAAAGACATCAGGCTAATGCTTAGAGACCCAAGTCAATGGTCACAGCTTTTAGTTCTGGTTGCCCTAGCAGGTGTATATCTTGTAAGTATTAGCAGTATCACGATTGAGGGTAGTCAAAGCCAACGCTACCGAGACGCTGTTGCAACGCTGAACATTGCCTTCACAGCCTTTCTACTCTCAGGCGTAGGTATTCGCATGACTTATCCTTCCATCTCCCTAGAAGGTGAAGGCTTTTGGATACTACGCACAGGACCTTTAAGCAGTAGAGAACTTATATTGAGTAAATTTTGGCATAGTCTACCAAGCATGATTATTCTTGGTGGTGGACTAGGGTTTCTAGCAACCTTTCTAATGAAAAGTTCTTCAACGCTTAGCTTCGTTTCACCTATCGCAGGATTATGTGCTGGCATGGTCATTACTGGTCTAGGTGTAGGTCTCGGTGCTGCCTTTCCAAAATTTGATGCTAACAGTCCTTCTGAAATTCCAATGGCAGCGGGGGGGCTACTCTATATAGCTTTCTCTCTTTGCTTTGCGATTGGTATGACCGCACTTATAGCACTACCAGCATGGCGTACGATTCAGAATCCAAATATTTTTTACTGGAGCAAACCTCAAGGCATGATGATATTAGCAATCCTGTTAGTAGTAAGTTGCTTGGCAACAGCATTACCTTTGCTCTTTGGAAGTTACAAGCTTTCAAGATTTGAATGAATTAATACCAATTCCGCTTGAATCCGTATTAAAGTCTGAACATGTTTTTGGATAGTGTCTCGGTTGCTAGCGGAATAAACTAACGCACCTGAAGTTTTTAAGTGAATACTTTCCTACATGTATTTTCGGACACGGTATAAAGCAAAAGAGTTGAGCATCACAGTAAAGCTCAATTATCAACAATGAAAACAGCCTCGTCATTTGCTACATGACGAGGCTGAACTTTTTAAAGAGCTTTATAACATCAGAATCAAACTAAAAATATCAAAAGCCTTTAAAGATATATTCTTCTCTTTTCTTTATGACTCAAAATCGCAGCTTCGATAACTTCCTGAGCCTTAAAACCATCATAAAAATCAGGTTTAGATATAGTCCCTTCCAAAATCGAGCTTATAAAACCTCTAGTCATATTATCTTCAACTCGAAAAACATCTCGGTAAGTATTGTGTACTGTATCTCGTCTGGCTTTGCCCCAAATATGATCAGGAATATCGAGCTTTTTCACTGCGCCTTCGCCTACTCTCGCACCACTAACCTCTTGCACAGTATCCCAATCTGTAAAGCTGTATAGCGTACCTTTAGAGCCATGAAATTCCATATGATGCGTTTGACCAAAAGGGGTATCTTCATAACAAACTGCGGTTACGTGTATATTGCCCTGAGCACCATTTTCAAATTCTAGAAGCATCATTGCTGAGTCATCATTCGCCTCGTACTCAGTTCCGTCTGGTCTTGCTTTACGCTTAACATGAGTACTAAGGTGACAGCTCACACTAACAATCTCACCAAAATACCAACGTGCCAAATAAAGCCAGTGAGACCCAATATCGCCAACAACACCAGAGCTTGATTCTTTTGGATCAAAACGCCACGCATACTCACCATCCCGTGCAAAACCAGTGTAGTAACGCATGTTGAGGTGGTAAGGCTGCCCTATATAGTCGTCGTCCATTAGCTCTTTCAAGTAGCGTGCAGTAGGCATAAACCCATAGGTAAAAGGAACCATATTGTTCACACCTTTATTTTGGGCAGCTTTATACATAGCTTCTGCTTCAGCTAAGTCTTCACCTAATGGCTTTTCGCAAAGCACATGCAAGCCCTGTTCAATTGCTTTTAAGCTGTAAGGATAATGGGTTTGATTTGCACTAGCAATTACAACTGCATCAAGCTCTTGTTCTGCTAACATTTTGTCAAAATCTACATAGCTATTTGGAATAGACCACGTATCAGCAAAAGTTTTTGTTCGTTCTGGATTGCGTCCGCATACTGCGACCACATCGGCATTTGGGTGCTTATCAAGTGCTGGCATATACATGGCGTCACTCCACCAGCTCGAGCCCACCAACGCTACCTTAAGTATTTTATTTTCCTCTAACATAAGCCCAATACTACCCTAAAATCTTAAACAACATATAGCCAAAACGGTCAAAACTATCGATACTCAATTATTTATTGTCCTAGCATATTGCTCTAGCAACAACAAAAAGCCTGATGTTGTCAAAATAACAACATCAGGCTACTAAACTACTATGCGTAAAATACTATAGTTTTATTCAGAATTACTTACTCCACAGCATTCAAATAACAATTATCAACATACATCTCTGATTGATAAACATATAAATCAGTAATTATCGTAATTGTATCCTCTGGCGCAATTACATTGACTGTATAAGTTTGGTAATTAGTACTTTCCACAGGCGTAGCACCACTTCGAACCATCACGCCATTAGAATTTTCAAAGTAAAGTCCAATTTCAGCATAGCCTTCACCTACATTTTTCGCGTCACAAGTAAGCGTGTAAGCTTGCCCGATAGCTGCATCTCTAGTTTGATCAGCACAATCACTATCACCTTTTATACGCAAACCTGCACCATCAACACCACTAGCAGGAAGCGTTTCGACAATACCTGTACCACAACTTGCATTACGCCAAGATTTTAAGTCAAACTCAAAATCACCATTGTACAGTAAGTTTTCAGCATCCATATCAGGCGTTGGTTTTGTAGGCACTGGTGTTGGCTCAGGGCTTGGGGTTGGTTCTGGCGTTGGCTCAGGGCTTGGTTCTGGCGTTGGCTCAGGAGTTGGTTCTGGCTCAGGAGTTGGTTCAGGTGCAGGTGTTGGTTGCTCACCTGATTCACTTGCACTTAAAACACAACTATCAACTCGTAAATCTGCATTGTAACCATAAAAGCTCACGTATAGGTATTCAGTGCCTAGAGGTGAAAACTCCTCTAAGTTTACAGTTTCAAAACTGTTATTGATAATAGGTAAGTGAGCAACTGATATCACTTCGCCCTGCCCATCTTCAAAGAAGAGTGACATCTCCGCATAGGTGTTATTGCCTTTTCGTGCAACACAGCTTAAGTCATAAGTCAAGCCTTCTCTTGCCTGAAGAGACTGTCCGATACAACTATCACCAAGTCCCAAATTCAGTTGGTTATTCGTATCAACGAAAATAGCATTGTCAGCGCATTCTCCAAGTGACCAAGCACTCAAACCACTAGTAAAGTTAGCGTTTGCGAGTAGATTACTCGGGTCTGGCGTTGGGTCTGGCGTTGGTTCTGGTGTTGGCTCTGGATCAGGTGTTGGGTCTGGTTCTGGGTTAGGAACTGGAGTAGGGGTAGATATCGCTTCGCAGCGCTCTACTTGAGTAGCATCTTCACGCAGCTCGAGCCTACCCAACATAAAACTCATACCAGTTAGTTCACCTGAAAGTGGACAAAAATCAGAGGTCTGGTTACCAAATTCTTCATACTCAACCCAAAACACAGCTTTATTTTGTGGAATAAAGGTATCTTGATAGAACTGACACTCACTCACGCCAGCAATCGTTGGGTGTAAATATTGCGTACAAGACTCGTTAAGCGCCCAGTCATAGTAATCAACAAGGTCTGCTGCTTGTTCAACATTACTCTTAAAACCAATTGATAAACCAAGTTCATGGGCAAGGTCTGCAAGAAATATATTGTATTCAAGCTGGTCCTGATAACTAATCTCAAATTCACGAGGCTGACCATTGTTCAAATTGATTGACGGATTCCAGCTATCTAAATTATCTGGCTCAATAGCATCACAACCACGGTTTGCAGCTTCAGTAAAGCGTGATCGCATAATCTCACGAAGCTTTTCACCATCAGCAGGATTATCAAGCTTTTCTACTGGGCGAATATCTAACCAGCGCTCTCCTGCCCAATTGTCATAATTACCAAGCTTCAAGCTCTCTGGAAATTCTCCAGCATCAGCTCGCCAAATTTCCCAAGCACCAACATTGATGTAACAAATAACTTTGATACCTTTATTTTTTAAAAAGGTAATATTTTCTGGCTCATTGTCAAATACATCGATGCTATACACCTTCACATCATCTGAAAAGCTGTCCGTTGTACTGATAGGACGCCCAATCTGATAATGCCAAGCAGTGCCAACCTCTGGCTGCCAATAGTTGCTTGCATTCTCCCCTAAAACCTGTGTATCCGAAACCTGTGCATTCAAACTATCTATCTGTTCATTCGTAGATGTCGAACACCCTACCAAAATAAAAGCACTGACCATAAATGTCAGTAGTAAGCGAAGTTTCATTCTTGGTTTCATTCTTGGTCTCCTCCCCCAAATATCCTTCACACGTGCAAAATTAAGATTTTATAGCAGTTGCAAAAAAGATTCCATTAGACAAAAAAGTTTCCAATTATCCCTACACTCTTGATTAAGGTGAATCCTGTTACAGGTAATCGTGCGACCTTAGTGTTGCTGGAAGTCATAATGCAAATGCCTTTTACCTAGACGGTTTACCAGATTTTGTGTATCGACTTGCATAATCCTTGATTTAATCAGTTTGCCTTAAAATAATACACACGAAATCGGAAACCTTCTTACTTACATGCCATTTGAAACAATCTCAAACTTGTTGCGATTTATTACAAAAAAAGCACTCCGAACTTTAGCAAGGTACAAGCCCGATATGAATGAGTTTGCTCTTAATACTCCCACATGAAACTTTACTAATACCTTCCAAGAATCAGGAAAAACTGAAAAAAGATTCGCAAAAGGTTTGAATAGTCATTACTTTCATACCCAATTTTTGGCTCGATAACATCACAAAAAAAACATGGCTACACTAGCTCGTTTAAAGCTTTCGAGTTATCAGTCATAGATACGCTAAATATACCTTAAATTTATTTAAAGAATTACCTTGCACAAAGTGCTCAAAATTCTCAAGAGGCTTTTAAATATAAGGGATTTCACTTCCCAAATTACCTTCGTAAGAATACCTGAAATATGTTACAATTAGTATCTAAAAAAGTTGAGTAAAACTCAGCTATATTAATAGGGCATCAGATAGCGTGTTGAACATGGGTGTCATACAAAAATAAAGCCTTAATCTATTGTTTTTATAGGAATTTTCCTTCAAAACATGTTTTTTTTAAGAAACCTTGTTCAAAACCATCAATAAGTTCGAATCGTAAGATGGTTTCACGCTCAATATTTATGTAACTCAAGTATCTCATTTGGTTTCTCAAAAAGAAGCCTACCTGAAAATTAGACCTGAAGTTAGACCTGAAGGAGGTCTCTGTTGAACGAAGGAAACATTGTATCGGTAAATATTTCCGATGAAATCAAAACCAGTTTCTTAACCTACGCTATGTCGGTTATTGTCGAACGTGCATTGCCAGATGTACGTGACGGCCTTAAACCCGTACAACGTAGGATTCTCTACGCTATGCACCAACTTGGTCTTGCAAGTAACCGCAAGCACACAAAAAGTGCTGGTGTGGTTGGTGAAGTTATTAAAAAATTCCACCCACACGGTGACACAGCTATCTATGACGCCATGGTGCGTATGGCACAAGAGTGGAACGTTCGCTATACACTTATTGATGGTCAGGGTAACTTTGGTTCCATTGATGGTGATCCAGCAGCGGCTTACCGCTATACAGAGGCTCGTTTAACTGCAGCAGCAGAAGCACTTTTAAGTGATATCGACAAAGAGACTGTAAACTTCGTACCAAACTATGACGATACGACTGAGCAACCAGAAGTATTGCCTTCAGCCTTACCAAACATGCTTATTAATGGTGCTTCTGGCATTGCAGTAGGTATGGCAACGAATATTGCACCTCACAATATTGGTGAAATTATCGATGGCTTAGTCGCCATGATTGATGATCCTGATATTGACCTCAATGGCTTGATGAAATATATCAAAGGTCCAGACTTCCCAACAGGGGGCTTCATGGGACGTGAGGGTATTCGTAAAGCTTTTGAAACAGGTCGAGGTAGCATCAGGCTACAAGCAAAGGTTCGCTTTGAAGAACGCAACAACCGTAAAGCGATTGTTGTTACTGAAATTCCTTACCAAATCAATAAGACATCTTTGATTCAAAATGCTGCTTCCCTAGTTAAAGATAAGAAAATCGAAGATATCTATGACCTTCGAGATGAGTCTGATAGACAAGGTATGCGCATTGTCTTTGAACTTAAGCGTGGTGCAATTCCAGAATTAGTACTAAATCAGCTTTATAAATACACAACGCTTCGTACAACCTTTAGTGTCAATAACTTAGCGATTGTTGATAAATCTCCAAGAGTATTATCTTTAAAAGAAACAATGAGTCTCTTTTTAGATCACCGTGCAGACGTGATTACCAGACGTACTGAGTATGAACTACGTCGTGCTAAAGAACGTGCTCATATCTTAGAAGGCTACTTAATTGCACTTGATCACTTAGATGAAGTTATTAAGTTAATTAGGAATAGTCCTGATTCACCAACGGCTCGCCAAGGTTTGATGGACAACTTTGGTATGTCTGAAATCCAAGCACAAGCTGTACTTGATATGCGTCTAGGTCGTTTAACAGGTCTAGAACGTGACAAAATCATTGAAGAATACAACGAAGTTAAGGCTATTATTGAGCGTCTCGAAGAAATTCTTGGTGACAAAGCTGTCCTTTGGAAAGTTATTCGTGATGAACTCAGTGAAGTTAGAACGAAGTTCAGTGATGAGCGTCGTACTCAGATTATTGACCTCAGCGATGACATCAGCAAAGAGGACTTAATTGCTGAAGAACAAATGGTTGTCACACTCACTCGTGGTGGCTATATCAAACGTACCCCGCTAACGAGTTACCGTGCACAATCTCGTGGTGGTCGTGGTGCAAAAGCACAAAATCAAAAAGAAGATGACGTCAACTCACTCCTAATGATTGGTAATACCCATGACTTCTTGTTGTTCTTTACAGACCGAGGTCGTGTTTACCGTGAAAAGATATATGATCTGCCAGAAGCTGAGCGTAATGCTAGAGGTAATCACTTAAAGAATACCTTACCGCTTGAAGAAGACGAACAAGTGTATACGGTTCTTTCTGTGAATGATTTTGATGCAGATGGTTCATTTGTATTTGCAACTCGCAACGGTACAGTTAAAAAGACTGAAATTCGTGAATACTCAAATATTTACCAATCTGGTCTTATCGCCATTAACTTAAATGATGATGATGAACTTGTTTCTGTAAAGATGGCTGATGGCGATTCTGATATTGTCATTGCTACTAAAAATGGTCAGTCTATTCGTTTCCATGAGTCTGATGCTCGTAACATGGGTCGTGCTACTCAGGGTGTACGTGGTATCAAGCTCAAAAAAGGTGATGAAGTTGTCAGCTTAGTTGTTGTCAACAAAGATGAAAAAGAAGATGCTGAGCTACTATCTGTCTCAGAACAGGGCTATGGCAAACGTACTGAGTTAGGTCAATACTCCTTACAAGGACGTGGTGGTCAAGGCGTCATCAACTTGAAAGTGACTGAAAAAACTGGGTCTGTCATCAGTGTAAGTAAGGTTAAGGGTGACGAGGAGCTGTTTGTCTTATCTGAAGGTGGCGTGTTGATACGCACTCGTGTAAGCGAAGTGAGTACCTATGGTCGTGCTTCACAAGGTGTGACTATCATGCGTTTAGACAATGACGATAGAGGTGTGGCTGCTTTTGTCATGATGGCTGAAGATGATGTTGATGAAATCAGCAAAGAAGCAGTATCTCAAGCCAAAAAAGATGCTAAGAAAGAAGATCAAAAGCACACCGAGCACTTACAAAAGCAAGATACTAAATAAGTTGTAAACATTAAGATAAGTTTGTAATTTTCAAAGAGAGGCGTGAGCCTCTCTTTTTCTTTTAGCATTTCTACGTAATATTGACCCATGCTAAATGAGTTCGTTCCTACTCGTTACGAAGCTCGCCGATTAACTGACCTAATACCAATTCCGCTTAATTCGTTCATTAATTCAGAATATCAAAAAATCGAGGAAGCTAAGCGTGTTGCGGAATATGGTTGAGCAAATGACGCTTCAAGCTGCTTACTTTATTAATGATATTTTCTCGGTATAAGTCAGTTAATCGTGGAAGAGCTATTTATCTAAACCCTAAAGCAAAACATGTCATTAGCTTGTAAAAGCTAATGCTATAAACTGATTTATCAGAGCGATCTTTTGTAACATCAGATCGTACAAAACCCTACA
>CALGZD010000365.1 GCA_937934635.1 uncultured Deinococcales bacterium | reverse complement strand
AAACACCTGAACTTTGCCTATGGAGATAAAGCTATTATTCAGGACCTAAATTTTGAATTTGCTAGTCAAGGTCTTGTGTGTATTAGTGGAGAAAGTGGTGCTGGAAAATCAACTGTTTTACAGCTTGTTTTGCAGTTTTTAAAGCAGGATAGTGGTGAGTTGGTGTTTTCGGGCAACCCACTTGAGAGCTGTGAGCAAACTATACTGCATGAGAGTATTGCTTACGTTCCACAACAAAATAGTTTGTTTCGTGGCACGGTTCAAGACAATTTACTGCTAGGGCGAGACTTTAGCGAAGAAGAACTGTGGCATGTTCTAGAGCTGGTAGGTATGAAGTCTGTTGTTGAGGAGCTTGGCTTACAACACATGCTTCAAGAGGAAGGCACAGGGCTTTCAGGTGGTCAGCAAAGGCGTTTAGCGGTTGCAAGGGCGTTGCTAAATGAACCGCAAATACTCTTACTAGATGAACCTTTAGCCAACTTAGACAGTCATAACCAGACACTACTTTTAGAAACACTAAAAGCTGAAGCAGAGAAACGTTTGGTAATTGTCAGTAGTCACAATGCATCTGTCATTGATACAGCAACGCAAGTTATTAAGCTCTAACTTTTATTGCTGTTTGCAAAAATTCCTTATTATCTTCATCAAAAGCACCTGAGTTGATTATTGCTTTGGCTTCTTCTGCTGTCGCACCCTCGTGAATCGCTTTATTCACCCTAGCGATCGTCATGTTCGGAAAAGGTCTAGCTAACCTTTCAGGCACATCACCAGCTTGTAAATCACCTTCTTCAATGACACGAAGGTAATAGCCAGTGCGTTGTGTTTTCATAGTATTAAGTAGGAAATCTTGCAAACCTGTTTTGCGCTCTTGCTTCCAACATGGAAAGCGAACATTAGATACTTCGATTATGGCTGTACCGATTTTGTATCGATCACCCACACACACCTGTGATTCGTTCATCCCTTCAACCGTCAAGTTTTCACCAAGTGCGCCAGCACCTAGTCTGGCATCATCGTCGCTTAGTCCGTAATGTTTGCGCCAGTGTTCATAGTGCTCGACAGGGTGGCAGCACACTGCCTGATCTGGTTTGCCGTGGTGTTTGGTATCAGCTACGCTGTCACCGTCCAAAGAGCGCATACCAAGGTGAATCGGACCTTCAACTGGGGTGCGAAAGATAGCAGAGGACCATTCGCCTTTGTCATCACTTGCGGTCTTAGGTGTACCTATACTAATGGCTAAAACTTTCATTATAACTTACCTAGTTCAATAGAACGATTGGTGGCTTGTTCCACAGCGTCAATGCAGGCATGACGCACACCATTTTTTTCTAAGGCTGCCACGCCAGTAATTGATGTTCCCCCTGCGCTACACACTTCAGCTTTTAACTGTTCAGGACTACGACTCTCAAGCAATTTTGCAGAGGCTAAAAGAACTTGGCGAGATAAATCTGTGGCTACATCTCTTGGGAAACCAACTTTAACTGCTCCATCTGCTAGCGCTTCGGCAATGACTGCTACAAAAGATGGTCCTGAACCAGCGATGCCTGTAAAGGCATCAAGCAATTTTTCTTGCATTGGATAAACTGTGCCGACTGCTTCAAAAAGCTGGCTTGCGAACTCTAAATCTGTTTCCTTCACACCGTCAATATGACTGTTATTCATGTGACACAGTGCTGTTGCGCTTTCACCCACGCTAGCACCTAGATTTGGCATAACGCGAACGACACGTTTGTTGCTACTCAACTCTGAAATGCGAGCTAGTGGTACACCAGCCATCAGTGAAATGAGCAATTGGTCTTTTCCTTTTAATAAAGGTGCAACGTCTGCAAAAACTTGTGGTTTGACCGAGATGAGTATGCGTTCAGCATCAGCTAGTTTTGCAGGATCAGTAATGCGAGTAACGCCAAAGTCTCGCATGAGTTGCTCAGCACGGACGTCATAGGGTTCAAAGATGGCAATATCTTCAGGCGCAAGCATCTTTGCTGCTAATGCACCTTCCATGACTGAACCACCCATTTTGCCAGCACCAACAATTGCAAGTTTCATCGTTTGAACTCCTTTTATTCTCAAATTACTCTCAAATTATTTTCAAAGTGTTTTTTATTTATATAGTATATCTCGTATTTGCTTTTTAGATTAGTCCATGTTGCTTGAGTCAAAAATATTTATCAATCGTAATCCAAGTAGTGTCAAACTTGCTCCTACGGTATCTGCAACCCAATCCCAAACATCACTATCACGTCCAGCTATAAAAGATTGATGGAATTCATCTGTAACACCATATAGTGAAGCAATGACTAAAGTTAATAAATAACGACGGCTAGCACCAAAAATAAAAAAGGCAAAGATGCCGTAAAAGACAGCGTGTACTAGCTTATCTAGATTGGAAATGCTGTGTAAATCAAATGGTAGCCAAGATGCAACCCAAGCAATGATTTGTCCAATAATGCCGGGGGGCTCATCTACTGTATTGGGTGAATGCGACAAAAAGAAGATGAGCAGTGCCCATAGTATTGCGAAGATGATGGAGTTTCGTCTTGAAAAGAGAGTTTCTAGACAGTGGTTAATACTAGTTTTGATACTAGTTTTAATGCGAGTGCTCCACAAGCTCTACTAAAACGCCTTTTGTCCATTTTGGATGTAAGAAAACGATTCTAGTACCTGCCCTACCAGCACGAATTTCGGTTGATATGAAGGTAGCGCCTTGCTTTTCTAGTCGTTCTATTTCTGCTTCTAAGTTATCAACCCTAAAGGCTACATGGTGCAGACCTTCGCCGCGTTTCTCAATATATTTGGCAATGGGGCTATCTTCACGGGTGGGCTCGAGCAATTCCAACAAACTCTCACCTGCTTGAAATGCCCGAACCTTTACGCCCTGTGATTCAATAAGTTCATCGTCACCGATAGCCTGAAATCCAAGTAAGGCATATACTTCACTAGCATCATCAAGTGCTTTCACTGCAATGCCTAAATGGTCGATGATTAAAGCAGAAAAAGCTGCTGGTATTTTTGATGTGTCAATCATGTTTTAAAGCATATCTTTTTCAAAAGTTTTTGACTAGAAAATGAGTGCTTGTACATTCTTGTATTGGATGCCAAGCTAAATTTGGATTGAAGGATATTCAAGGATATTTCTTGAAACGTTGCACCTTTTATTCTAAGTGGCGGTTTATGAATGAACAAAAAAACTGTTCATTACACGTCGTTTGAAAACACACTCCCTTAATCAGCATCCAATTTGCGGATGCACACAGTGCTTCTTACCCTTCTTCGTTTTCTTTATTTACCTCTTTTTCTTTAATGACCTCCTGTTACTAAAGGAAATAAGAGTTTGGAAATCTATTTCAACCTAAGCTTTACTTCAGCAGAAGGACTCTGTACCACCTATGTCTGCCGGAATTGCTAATGGTGTTTTCCCTCCTTTCCACCTTAGCCAGAGTCGCTGCTCTTTCTACTCATCTTTATACCGACAAAAGTCTATGGTATTTTGAGCCTCGGGTCACGGCAGCTGAGGCTCTTTTTTATTTTTGCTCTTTTTGATTTTTGATAGCGTCTACTTCAAAAATATAAAACCATAAAAATAAAAAACCATATAACTAAAGCTAGTATCTCTTGCAACGTTGGCAACAAAGTCAGTTAGCAACAGAGTCAGTTAGCAACAAAGTCAAAGCGTTTGTCGCCCTTTGAAAAACTTGCAAGATAGTAAAGTGTGTCTTGAAGTACAAGGTACGTCTTTTTTAAAACCAAGAACATGATTGTTATGCCAAACGCACACTCAATTTTTAGCAAGGCACACCCCTAATCAAGTCTTAAGAAAACCTCTTTTTATCGACAAAACTAGGCTTTTCTAACGTATTGTGAAAATTATCTTACACATCATTAACGACTTGTGAAGAGGAACTCAATCTTTTCTCGGATTTGCTTTGTTACCATACTTTCAAGATAGGTACAACCCTATCTGTAAGAGCTTTTTAAGTTCTGACTTTATGTACTATTTTTGGGTGTACTAATTAGGTCGATTCTGCTGAGTTTAAAAAAGAATACACATGAGTTGAAAACTGTTTACTGGATTTATAGCAAGTTACTGAATTTATAGCAAAAATTCACAATAAGTAAAAGTAAGTATTAATTAAGTAAAAGTAAAGATTTACAGTAAGAGTAAAGGTATTCAACTTGAGGGTTAAGTAGAATTTGCGATATTTGAATTCACAAATTCACAGTATAGGTTTTCTAATACTTTTTGGCAGCATCCTAAATTTTATAAATCAGTACTGTTAGTATTTAGAAAACTAAGTAACATAAGGCTAGTTAGTTTTTAGGAAATTAGTTTTAGTAAATGGAGAAAATGATGCTTTCAAAAATCAAACAATACATCATGAGTTCTCTCCTAGTTTGTCTGCTAGTGTTCTTGTTTGCAGTTTCGAGTGCTGGTGTTGCACAAAGTGCTGTGCAAAGTAGTGTTGCACAAAGCGAGGAAATAGGTGCAGAGATAACGGACGCTCAGGCAATCCTTATGCTTGATTTACCCTCAATGTCTATGGGTACACAAATTCAAGTCGTTTCACCTGATTTAACCACTAACTATGGTCTAGCAAGTGTTGTTGATGGTGAGCTAATTTTAGATAATGCGCTCGAGCCCTTCACAGAGGTTCGCTTGCTCATAAGTCATGCTGGTACAGGCGAAATTGCTATGCCAACTGCTATTGTCAGTGAAAGTGGTAGCGATTTTGTTCTCCACATACCAAACGCTGAATCAGTCGTTCAATACATATCATTCCGTAGTTGGTTATCTGCTGAACGTGGTTTACGTATGATATTCCCAGCAGCTTCTGCTTCAAATTAAGTTTAGGTAATTCTTAAAGATAAAGCTCTTCCACGATTAACTGACCTAAGTCAGTTAATCGGCGAGCTTCGTAACGAGTAGGAACGAACTCATTTAGTATGGGTCAACATTACGTAACATTACGTGGAAACGCTATTCTAAACTATGGACATCCCTGCTTTTAGATATCCAAGAGTCAGATATACAAAAGCCAGATATACAAAGTCAGTCAACTTGACGTCTTGGCTTTACTAATAGCGCCATATCTGTTTGGAATTTATATTTGAGCAATACATCTTGAGATACTTCCATGTAAGGACCAAGTTTTTCTTGAGGTTCAGCATTGAAGTGTAAAATTTGACCATTGGGGTGTTTACATTTTACCTCTGTAATTGGATAGTTGAGCTGCTTGCTCCAA
>CALGZD010000364.1 GCA_937934635.1 uncultured Deinococcales bacterium | reverse complement strand
AAAAGACTATGACGCAAACCTAAATTTGCCTAGCTACCACAAGCTATACTCATAGAGCAGCTTAGGCTAGCTCTTAAATTATGACTCCAGAAAAAACAGACATTCTAATTATTGGCGCAGGTATGTCAGGACTATGTGCTGCTACCGATTTACAAAAAGCAGGACACGATGTGCTTGTTGTAGATAAAGGTCGTGGTATTGGCGGGCGCATGGCCAGTCGCAGGATTGCTCAGACAGATTCTACAAGTGCACACTTTGATCATGGCGCACAGTTTATGACTGCTAGAAGTGAGCGTTTTAAATCGCTACTAGAGACTATGGTGGAAGAAGGTGTTGCCAAAGAATGGTATCGCACAAAGAATGGCGAAGTTAGTCAGGATGAAAATGCTCATACAAGGTGGTGTGGTTTACCTTCAATCACAGGGATTGTAAAGTATCTAGCTAAAGACTTAAAGATTCAGAACAAAACACGGGTGAATTCACTTAGACAGGAAAATGAAAAGCTAATAGCTACGCTTGAAAGTGGTGACGTCATTTATGCCAATGCAGCCGTGTTGACGCCACCTGTTCCACAGTCTTTGGCTTTGCTAGAGGCTGGTAATATTCAGGTCTTAAAAGAGGTGAATCAAGAGCTGGAAGCAATCAGTTATGAACGTTGTATTGCTGTTATGGCTGTTTTAGATAGTTCACCTGATATTCCTGAACCTGGGATTGTTGCAGACGTTGAGCAGCCACTTGCGCTTGTGGTGGATAATCAGCAAAAGGGTATTTCGAAGCTTCCTGCTGTCACGATTCACAGTACACCAGAATTTGCTTTGGCACACTGGAGTGAAGAACGAGATGTTGTTGGTAAGTTATTATTGGAAGCTGCGAAGCCATACTTTGGAAGTGCAAGGGTTGTTGTTGAGTACCAGACGCATGGTTGGTTGTATAGCAGACCTCACAAGCTTGCAGAGGCGAGTTTTGCTGTAGTTAATGGGAGTCCGCCGATAGTTTTGGCAGGGGATGCTTTTGGGGGTAGTGATGTTTCTGCGAGTGCAGGGCCGAGAGTGGAGGGGGCTGCGTTGTCGGGGTGGGCGGTTGCTGAGCATTTACAAGTCTTGAAATCTCAGGTTGATTTTTGATGTTCAAGGTACTCATGATTTGTTTCGCTATGAAATAAGCTAGATTACAAGGTACAGCATTACCAACCATCTTATAGCCATCTATTATGTTGTCATAATAAAAGATATAGTCATCTGGAAAAGTTTGAATTCTGGCACACTCTCTAACAGATAATCTTCGATATAAATGTTCTTTGCCCTTTACAAAAATCCGCTTATTTTTGTTCACAAATTGCATTTTAGGTGCTTGGGGATGAATAGGTGCATGTCTACCACCTGCTTGGATTGTAAATGATGGTTCATGCCACGTCCTGACTCGATTACGAGACATGTACATGCTAGAAAAACTACCAGTCATGTACTCATGATTTGCAACAGAATGGTTATATTTTGAGTAAGTTACTGGTATAGCTGATGATTTTAAATCCCAGATAACATCTTTCAATACTCTTTTATGTTTGTAAGGTTTTGGAAAAGAAAATTGGATATTTAAATCTTTTCTGATGCCAACAAAAAACACTCTTTTGCGGTCTTGTGGAACGCCAAAGTTGGTTGCATTTAGTAATTGAAATGAGAGGTTGTAGCCACTTTCGTCAAATAAAGTTTTGAATTCTTGTAGAGCTTGTGAGTGTTGTTTAGCTAATATTCCTGCAACATTCTCAGCTAAGAAAAAAAGCGGTTGTTTATCTCGTAATACTCGAATAAACTCAAAAAAGAGTTGCCCTCTATAGTCTTTTATTCCTCGATTAGCTCCAGCCTCACTCCAACTTTGGCATGGAGGTCCACCAATTATCCCATCACAGTCTGGAATATCTTTGGAGGGTATTTTGTTGATAGAACGACGGTCTAAATCAACATCTGGAAAATTACTTTCAAATGTTTTCCAGATAGTTTTATCGAATTCATTAGCCCAGATAGTTTCAAATCCAGCAGCACTAAATCCTTTATCTAATCCGCCTGCCCCTGAGAATAAGGATACAACCTTCATTTATATAGATAGTAGTTTGAAAGTGAGACTGTATTTTCACTAGAAGATAAAGCACATTCATACATTCACAACTAAGCCTTAATCCAATGAAGTGTGCAATCAACACACACTACTTATTTAAGTAAAAAATCAGGTATAATTTGCTGTAGGTTGATAACAGGGTCTTACTTCATAAAGGAATGGCTTACCAAATCGGCAAGTTAGGTGTTTAGAGGGCTAATATTACATGGCAACAAACATACTTAAGGCAATTCTAAATATTATTGCTAATCCACCATTAGTTGAAGGTGATGAAGAGGATTCAAAAGAGGACGTTGCCAATCGTGTACAGGCGCAAGGGCGTAAGCTTGAATTATATGTTGAAAATGCTTTTGCAAATAGCTTTGGACTAACAGGTAATACTAAAAAGAAGAAACGATCTGACACTTTTTCTTATGTTGGGGCAAAAAGTAAACTGCCTGATTTGATGATCAGAAACGGCGACATTATCGAAGTGAAGAAAATCGAATCTTTAAATTCTGATTTACAACTAAATAGCTCACATCCCAAAAATAAAGTTTATGTAACTGATACTAGAGTACATAAAGATTGCAAAAAAGCAGAAGAGTGGCAAGTGAAAGACATGCTTTACTGTATTGGTACTGTACCAGCTACTAAGCCATTAAGGGCTATGTGGATGGTTTATGGTGATTGTTTTGTTGCCAATAAAGATGTTTACGAAGGTATAAGTAGTAACGTTAGTGAAGCAATAGCTTCTACAGGTCTTGACTCTGAAGAAACAACCGAAATTGCTAGATTTAATGAAGTAGACCCTCTGCGTGTCACATCATTAAGGGTGAGGGGTATGTGGATTATCAAACATCCGAATGTTGTATTTGCAGAAGATGCTGAAATAACTGGGGCAACTGGTTTTGATATAAGGGCATTAATGAGGGCTACAAAATATGAATCGTTGCCATTAGAAGACCGCCATAAAATAGAAAATTCTATTAAAGCTGATGGAAATTTATCAAAGAAAGAATTAGAAATTGAAAATCCTGATAATCCAGCAGAACTTATAAAGGCGATTCTGATTAGCTATAGGATTGAATCATGAAGATAATTTCTTTATTTTCGGGTGCTGGGGGTCTGGATTTAGGCTTTCAGCAAGCAGGTTTTCACACCGTATGGGCAAATGAATATGATAAAAGCATCTGGGAAACTTTTGAAAAAAATCATGCAAATACAGTTTTAGATAGAAGAAGTATTAGTGACATTCCATCTGAAGATATTCCAGACGGTGCTATTGGCTTGATTGGTGGTCCGCCTTGTCAAAGTTGGAGCGAGGCGGGAGCACAAAGAGGTATTAAGGATGCACGGGGTCAATTGTTCTATGAATATATAAGAGTTTTACAGGACAAGAAACCGCTGTTCTTCTTAGCTGAAAATGTTCAAGGAATGTTATTTCAAAAAAATCGTCCTGCGTTAGATGCTATCTTAAGTGAGTTTCAAAATCTTGGTTATACTGTATCTTTTAAGTTGTTAAATACTAAAGATTATGGTGTGCCACAGGATCGAAAACGTGTAATTTTTATTGGATATCATAAGAAGCTTAATCTAGAGTTTGATTTTCCAGAAGCATTAGATAAAGAGATGACTTTGCATGATGCTATCTACGATTTACGTAATAGTGCAAAGCCTGCTCTTGAAAAAAACCATAGTAATAAAGATAAGCTTAAAATTACCAATCATGAATATATGATAGGTGATTTTTCAACTATGTACATGTCTCGTAATCGTGTGCGGACTTGGGATGAACCATCTTTTACAATTCAAGCTGGTGGTAGACATGCACCAATACATCCACAAGCTAATCGTATGATTTACGTCGAAAAAGACAAGTTTAAATTTGATGAAGAGTCTTCGAAGCCGTATCGAAGATTATCTGTACGTGAGTGTGCTCGGGTTCAAACATTTCCAGACGATTTTAAATTCTATTATTCACGAGTAGCAGATGGTTATAAGATGATTGGAAATGCTGTACCAGTGGAATTTGCAAGAATGATAGCTAGTAAAATCAAACTTGATTTTGATACATATTTTTCGGGGGAAAATGAGCACATGTCAACGTTACAAAAGAAACATATAGGGCAAACAGAATTATTTATTTAGCCTAATTCAATCACTCGCCATCTCAGGCGATAAAACATTCCCATCATGAAACGTAGTCTTACCAGAAGCTCTTTCCGAAAGTGC
>CALGZD010000363.1 GCA_937934635.1 uncultured Deinococcales bacterium | reverse complement strand
AAATTTGCGATAGCAAAACAAGCCACGGGCTTCTTGCAGGCAGAAGTTGTCGCATCTTATTTGATGCAAAGAAGCTTAGTCATGACGACACCATTTTGCGAATGCAACGCAACCTCTTTCTAGAACCTATCGCCAATCAAGAACTAGAACAACTCATGCAAGCAGCCTTTTGGTTAGAGGGTTTCCTCAAAGGTAGCGACCTACTATTGCTACATGATGAACAACTATGGCACTTGATAGATAAATGGGTGAATGACTTAGACGGTGAACGCTTTGTTCATATGCTGCCACTTCTGCGAAAAGCCTTCTCAGAATTCAGTGAATCCACAAGACAACAAATTCGTGAGAAACTCCATGCTGAAAAAAATATAGGTACATCTGAAACAAAACATTACAGAGAATATGACCAAGAAAGCGCAAAAGCCATGCTGCCTTTTATAGAAATGATTTTAGGATAATCATGACCAAAACAAATAAAGCTCATCCTCAACAACACAAATCAATACTCCCGCCTTTAGAAAAGGACGGTTGGGGTGATAACTTCCACCAAACTAGTTCGATATCTATACTAAATACAAACACAATATCTAACAATACAGATAACAATGCTAATCCAAGTCTACAAGACAATATTATGGTAAACACTGACTCAACACCAGTTGATACCTCAACTACCGAAGAAGCTTCAGTACCGATCATTATCGAACGTGACCGTCGCTGGCGACTCATCCTTGGCAAAGATGAAAATAATCAAAAGCAACAACAACCACAAAGTCAACTTATGGAAAGTGAAGCTGAAAGCTCCGAATCTGACGAAGGTGGTGGTGGTGAGGAAGGCAATAGCAGCGACGGCTTATCTGACGAGGATCAAGCAATGGATGATGCACTTGACTCACTCTATGGAGAAGGCGACATGGGTGGCAATGCCGACTCACAACCAGATATTGCCCGAACACTTGGAAATATCCATCGTTACTTCCCTGATGCAGTTGTACAAGTCATGCAGCAAGATATTCTTAAGAAGCTTAATCTTCGAAAGATACTCGCTGAGCCAGAATTACTAAAAGAAGTCAAACCAAATATAGAACTTGTTAGTAAGATACTCATGCTCAATGCAATCTTGCCAGCAGAAACCAAAGAAACAGCTCGGCAAATTGTCCAAAAACTGGTTGATGAACTCAAAGAAAAACTTGAGTATCCACTACTGCAAGCCATCAATGGTAGTCTCAATCGTTCAATTCGTATTCGCAACCCTCGCAAACATAAAGACATCAACTGGTACAAAACTATTCATGCAAACTTAAAGCACTACATGCCAGAAAAACGAACCGTCGTACCTGAAAACCTTATCGGCTACGGTAAACAGCGTTCTTCACTGCATGATGTTGTTTTATGTATTGACCAAAGTGGCAGCATGTCAAAATCTGTCGTTTACGCCAGTATCTTTGGCTCAGTCATGGCATCACTACCAGCAATCAACCTTAAACTTATCCTCTTCGATACTGCAGTTGTTGACATGACCGAAAAGCTTCAAGATCCTGTAGACATGCTCTTTGGCATTCGTTTACGTGGTGGCACAAATATTGACAGAGCACTTACATATTGCCAACAACACATAGCTAGACCAAAAGATACTGTCATGGTCCTCATCAGTGATTTGTTCGAAGGTGGCAATAAAGAAAACATGAAAAGACGTGCTGCTGATCTCGTAAGTTCAGGTGTCAATGTCATCGTACTACTCGCTCTGAGTGATGATGGTTCACCTCGTTACGACAAAGCTATGGCAGCAGACCTAGCAGCTCTGGGTATTCCCTGCTTTGCATGTACCCCAAAACACTTCCCTGATTTAATGGGTACAGCACTCAGCGGACACGATGTACGAGAATGGGCAAGCTCCAACAATATTGCTGTATCTTAAAATTTTACCTGATATTAACGCTAAACTTAACGATAGTATCTTATGCTATATAAGACGCAACGGAAGCATTTGTCTTCTAACCAACTCCATATTGTCCCCAATATGGAGTTTTTTATTATTAATTATCAACTAACTGCGTAGTTTTGCGTCCTCTAAAACGGTTGAACATCACAATACCTGCTAAAACAAATATTACAATATTCATAGCAGCTAAAGGCTTTTCACCTGGACGAGATAAATGTAGCAAAGTAGCTAAGACCATAATGATCATAAAGCCTAATGCAGCAAAAGCACTCAGCCTATGCATCCGTTTTATTATCAGTGGTATTAACAGTGCCAATCCACCAAGTAATTCAACACCACCTATAGCTCGCACCACTAATTCGGGAAACAAATATACCCAACTCATTGACGAAGCTAAAGTATTAATAGGAGCAAACAGCTTCATACAACCTACGAGTGTAAACAATATTCCTAATAAAATTTGGATGCCTGTGACTAATCTATTCATGCTATAAGTGTATCGCATTGTCAAAACAAAAGTCATCACACAGCTATCACAACCGAATAAGATAAAAGTGAACTTATGAAATACCTACTACAAAACTGTAACGTTGTGCTATTCCTAGACTCTGAAGAAAAATAGAAAAACTGGTATAAGAGAATTTTCTTATACCAGTTCACTAGTTGAACTTTAGTTCACCTGAGTTTATTCAAGATCTTTAATGATAGCGATCCCAACGTGCTTTCCAATGACTTAAGTACTGTAATCGCCATTTACTAATCGACGCTTGCGCCGCTGCTTGATTTTCACAACAATCAATATAGTAGTTCGGATAAGCTTCGTTATATCGCTTGTACTGTCCTGCCCAACTCTCAGCAGTAGGATCATTTACATTACCCACTTTACCAAATTTTGGCGATATGAAATACAACAATGTAATTGAATCTCCTTCTTTCAAACCAATGTTTCCATACGCAAGTGGGAACTTATCTCCTGGACCATGCCCACGAATATTAACATCTATAAAGGCTTGAGAAGACCATTCACCTGTCTGAACGCCACCTCTAAAAACACCTTCATAGGTATTTCTAAAGCCAACTCGACTGGAATTATCAATCCAAAATAGCCCTGGAACTCTTGTAGTCATAAAGTTAAATACATAATCTCTAGAACCAAGGTCCATATCAGAATTTACATTACCAATGCTAAAAATTCGGATTGAAGAAGCAATAGATGGGTCATCATGCAACGCCTGTGCAACATCTGTCATAGGTCCCCACACCAAAATCCATAGTGGTCTGTCGTCTCCACGCTCACGACCAAGTCTCACTTGTTCAATAATCTGGTTAGAACCTTCAGAAGCTAAACCAGCTCTTGGTGCCCCTTTAGGATATTTACCGATAGTCACTTTCGATAGTAATGAGGCTTCAGTCGCAAGCTCTGGATAACCTTTGGCACGCAAGCTATCAACTTCCACGTCACGAATCGTTTGCTTTAGTAACGGAGGATTAGGATCAAAGCCGTCCCAACTTACTGATGCAACAAGTCCTTCAATATCAAAAATATCTGAGTAATGTAACAAACGATAAATAGATTGCATATCATCAGGGTCCCAACCCACATCAGCAGTTACCAAAAGACGATACTTTTCATTTTTTGGTTCTGGCTCAGGCTGTGGTTCTGGCTCAGGTTGCGGCTCTGGCTCAGGCTGTGGTTCTGGCTCAGGTTGCGGCTCTGGCTCTGGTTCTGGCTGTGGTTCTGGTTCAGAAAGACCAACCTTTAAAGATACTGTAGCCACATTACTAAATAATTGATTGTCACTAGCTCTAAATCTAAAACTATCTTCCCCCACATAAGCTTGATTTGGAGTATAGGTGACCTTGTTACCATATACAGTAGATAACGTTCCATGTTTTGGTGTATCCACTAAACTGTATGTCAGAGCGCTATTTTCTAAATCTTGAGCCTCTAGCAAAATTTCAGTATCTGTGTTCTTAGTTATCGTAACTGTTTTAGCATTTGCGATAGGAGCATCATTTACTGCGATAACTTGAATGCTAACCGCAGTTTCTTCACTTTCAACACTTCCATCAGAAACGACAAAATGTAGACTATCTTCACCATTAGTATTTGGATTCGGTTTATAGCGCAAATTGGGTGCTGTACCTATAAGTTTTCCTTTTGCTGGCGCTTTAGTAATTCTATAACTTAGTTGATCGTCATCAGCATCAGATGCACTTAAAACAATACTCAATTCCGTATCTTCTTGTGTTTTTAATGCACTAGTTTGTGCAACAGGTGCTGTATTATTTTTGCTAGCATCCAACACGTAAACATAATAAAACTGTTTAGATTGTAATCCACCATTATCAGTAACTACGAGTTCGACTGCATGTCCACCAATATGTTCTTTGGTAGGCAAACCTGCAATCACGCTTTGATTATTTTGTTGGGTGAGCTCGAGCCAACTTGGTAACTTTGAGGCAGTTACAGCAAGCTGACTTCCAAAATCTGGATC
>CALGZD010000362.1 GCA_937934635.1 uncultured Deinococcales bacterium | reverse complement strand
ACGAAATTGCTCAATTTCATGCTGAACTTACCCAAGGCGCAGCACAAAAAGTTGCCACTGCTGAAGATGGCATCAACACTCTAAAACTTTCACTAGACATCCTAGAAAAAGCTGAAAGGACAACCTCATGAACCCAGTCCGTAGGATGGGCTATGCCCATCACCCCTCAACTATTTTGAAAACCCGTAGCATGGGCTATGCCCATTTCTCGAACCATTGCAACATAGTCTATACCTACTACCTCTCACATATACAAAACAATAAAGACTCATGAACATAGGCATAATCGGTTCAGGACGCTGGGCAGAAGTCCATAAAAACACTCTCGAAAAACTTGGTTATCCTGTAGCTGGTTTCTTAGTCAATCGCCCAGAATCCAGAGTATTTGTAGAAACAGATTGGGATACGCCTGCCACTACAGACTTAGAAGAATTTCTAAACTGGCCTATTGACGCAGTGATCGTTGTAAGTCCAAACTACTTACATGCCGAACATACTATAGCCTGCTTAAATGCTGGCAAACATGTCCTTTGCGAAAAACCAATGGCAACAACCGTTGCAGATGCAGAAAAAATGTTGGAGCTTGCTAAAGCTTCAAACAAAGTGCTGGCAATTGGTTTAGTCATGCGTAACTTCATATTATATGAAACAGTAAAGACCTTTATAGATGAGGGTAAAATTGGCGAACCACTTCACTTAAAACTCGACCTCTGGCGCAAACCTTACAGAACTGGCACAGGTGGTTGGAAGCAAGACTTGAGCAAACTTGGTAATGCCATTCTCGAAGAGCCCATTCACTACCTAGACCTAACAAGCTGGTTCATGGCTAAAGCAGGTCCTGCAACAAGTTTGCAAGCTTGGGCAAATAGCCGACCAGAACGTGATTATTTGAATGAAAATCTTGATATTCGCTTAGAGTTTGAAAATGGTGCATCTGCACTCGTTACACGTTCAATTGCAGCTTTTGAACACCATATCAATCTAAAAATTGTTGGCTCAACGGGTTCAATTAGTGCTTCATGGGATGGTGAAATGGATATGACACCAACACCAAATGCAAAACTTGTCCTACATACGCCAGAAGGTAAAGAAATCATAGACATTCCAAAAGAAAATGGTCCTGCCTATGAAAACCATAAACAAGCTTCGGCTTTTATATCTGCGATTCAAAATCAGACAGCAGTGCCTGCCACTGGTGAAGATGGATTAGCTTCTGTGAAACTGTGCATGTTAGTAGAAGAATCTTTAAAACAAAACTCTGCAAAGTTAGAGGTGTCTTGATGCGATATGCCCACACAAATATTATTAGTAAAGATTGGCAAGCTTTAGCAGACTTCTATCAAGAAGTATTTGACTGTGTTCCTGTTCCCCCAGCTCGAGACCAGAGTAAAGACTGGCTCGCCAAAGGTACAGGTGTGCCAAATGCACATCTTAAAGGGATGCATCTTCGCTTGCCTGGTCATGGAGATAATGGTCCAACTTTAGAAATTTACAGCTATGCTAGTGGTATGCCAGATAAACCAGAAGCTTTAGCCAATCGTCTTGGCATCGGTCACTTAGCTTTTGAAGTTGAAGATGTTGCTGAAGTCTTAAAACAAGTCTTAGCAACAGGTGGCAGCGCACTTGGTGAAATTGTTGAAGCACAAGTTGAAGGTGTTGGTAAACTCACCATGATTTACGCAACTGACCCTGAAGGTAATATCTTAGAAATCCAGAATTGGCAACGTAGCTAGGCTAGGTTAATAAAGGTTACTATATGGCAAAAATCATAATTAGTGAAAAAATACATGATGATGCGATTGCTTTACTCTCTGAAAAGCATGAAGTCATACATGATCCAAGTTTGGTCAATGACGTGCCAAAACTTGCAGAGGCACTTAGAGGTGCAGATGCACTTATCATCCGAAATGCCACACAAATTCATGGTGAACTCTTGAATCATCTTGATACCCTAAAGGTTATTGGTCGGCATGGTGTAGGTTTAGACAACATGGATGTTGAGGCACTTAAGGCTAAAGGTATCACTATGACTTGGGCACCTGGTACGAATGCCGTCAGTGTAGCTGAATATGTACTAGGGGCGATGCTATATTTCTCAAGAAATCTGGCTAGGAATAGTAGTGACGTTCATGCTGGTAATTGGAATCGGGTTAGTTCTATCGGTAGCGAGCTATATGGCAAAACTTTGGGAATTATAGGTTTGGGGGACATTGGGTCGAGAGTGGCTAAACGGGCTCGAGCCTTCGGTATGTCCCTCATCGCCTACAGTCCTTCCCTGCACCACAATCATTTTGCAGTTCAAGAATATGGCGTTACGCCACGTACACTTGAAGCAGTCTTGACACAATCTGACTTTCTAAGTCTCCATGCACCGCTTGTCGCATCAACCCAAAACCTTATTAACGAAAAAAGTCTTCGACTAATGAAAACTAACAGTTATCTCATCAACACAGCACGGGGTGGTTTAATTGATGAGATTGCCCTAGCAGAAGCACTAAAACATAATGAAATAGCAGGTGCAGCACTAGATGTACGAACACAAGAACCCCCCAAACAACCTGACCCACTAGCCAATATCGACAACGTTCTACTAACCCCTCACATGGGCGGTATGACCGATGGCAGTAGCTACCGAGTGGCGATGCATGTTGCAACGGATGTACTAAGGGTGTTAAATGGAGAGAAGCCCATTTCGGAAGTACGAGGTTAATACTTATGTCAAATGTCAAACAAGCGTCCGTTGATGTGCTTAACAGCACCCGTAGAAGTATCTTTAAGGCAGTAGAAGACTGTTCCCAAGAAGAGTGGCTCATCATCCCTGATGGTTTTAAGAACAACATTGCGTGGAATGTCGGGCACATCATTATTGCTCAGCAAGGTCTGGTCTATACACGTTGTGGTTTAGACAATTACATCAATGCTGAAATGTTTGGCATGTACCGCCCTGGCAGTAGTCCGAGAGATTGGGAAAGCAATCCTGATAAAGCTGAACTTATCGATAAACTGATGTCTTTAGGTAAAAAAATGGATGAAGATGTCAAAGCAGGTATGTTTGATATAGATATGCCAGCAGAACCTGTGCCACACATGCCACATGCGGAAAGTGTTGTTCATGCCATGATTGCTAACAATGTGCACGAAGGTATGCACTATGCAACTATTGCGAAACTAAAACAACTTATAAAGTAATTACTTCTATGAATAAGAGAAAGTTTTCCTTTTGGTACTCTGAAAAGGCTCATCAACGTTGGAAAAAAACACGTGAGATGGGAATGCTCAAGTTTATCCTCAAATATGGGATTTTGTTTTTTGGAATTCCCATGTGGCTATATTTAAGTAGACTTGAATATTTTACTGAGCGTAACCGTAATCTTAGTTTTTGGAACTTACTCAAAATTTATTCTTTATTCATTCCTGTTGGTGGCATCATTTATGGTTTCATGACATGGTATTTCTCAGAGAGAAGATTCAAACGACATGAAGCAATCAATACCTAAATGCTGCATCATCACTGGCGCAAACGCAGGCATCGGCAAAGCTGCTGCCATACAAATAGCTGAACTAGGCTATAACGTCATCCTTGCTTGCCGTAACTTGAAACGTGGCGAAGCTGCCCTACAAGACATTAAAACGGCTAGTGGTAGTAACAAGGTGAGCCTTTTACAACTAGATGTATCGAGCCAAGCCAACATCAGAACATTTGTTGACAATGTTCTTGCGGAGTACGAAACTATTGACTGCATAATTCACAACGCAGCCCAATTTGACATCAGCCAGAAAAATCCTGCCATGACTGAAGAGGGCATTGAAAGCATTTGGGCAACCAATCACATCGGTCCTATATACCTAACAAGTTTACTTTTGGATAGTCTCAAAAAAAGTCAACAAGGACGCATCATTACAGTCTCTTCAAAAGGGCTTATGCTTTATCGAAATCTAACAATTGATTTGCAAGATCCAGAATTTAACCACAAAGACTTTAGCGTTACTAAAGCTTATTACCATTCGAAACTCGCACAGGTGATGTATACCTACTGGCTTGCAGAAAAATTAAAAGATAGCACCCTAACCGTTAACTGCATTCGGGTTACAAACGTCAAAATCGACATCGACCGCTATCCAAACATTTCAAGGCTTAACAAATTTCTGTATGGCATAAAATCCAGATTTTCAATCTCACCTGAAGAAATGGCACTAACCTATACCTATCTTGCCACTAGTCGTGACCTCGACACTACTACTGGAAAATACTTTGATGAAAAGCAAAAACAGGTAGGCTCATCAAGCTACAGTCGTCAAGCACAAGCCATGGCACAACTTATGGAGCTGAGCAAATCCTACCTACCTGAAGGTACGCATTTATACTAAAAAACCAAGTCGCAAAACAAGCATTCTTTTTTGGCATCTATCACAGACATCAAGTTATAACTTGCCACTTGCACTGCCAAAACAGCGTGTGTAACGCAAATTCGTATCCATTGCTTTAACCAACTGCTTACAAAGTCACTCATAAATTGCCTCCTTTGTAACTAAAACTACAAACAGCATCAAAAGTATCACAGAAGTTTCACAAGACGTGAAACTTTTGCGAATAGCCATTGCTACAGTCTCATCTGCATTAGAGGAGATGGGGTCTTCACATGAAGAATAGTTTGGCACGTTACTGGCATAAATTATGGTACGGGCTCGTGCTTGTTTCAATTTGTACTTTCTTAGGTTTTGGGTTATCAAAAACACCTTACATTGGTACCTTCGGCACGTTAGTACTAGCACTTATTGCAGGAATAATAGTAGGCAATGTTATTCGAAAAGATGGAGAACTTGATGAACGCTACAAAGCTGGCATTAAGTTTTCATCAAAAACATTGCTCGAGCTCGGCGTTGTCCTTTTAGGAATGCGTCTGAACTTTCTACTTATTGCTGAACTAGGCATCACATTTTTACTTGCCAACATCCTTGTAATTTTTGTTGGCATCGTTGTCTTAGAGCTGGTTGGTCAAAAATTTGGTCTTTCACCAAGTCTCAGGCGTAGCATCGGGGTAGGCACAAGTATCTGTGGATCAAGCGCTATCGCTGCTGCTGTACCTATTCTCAAGCCTACAGACGAAGAAACTGGCGTAGCCATTACTGTTGTCAACTTAGTCGGCACAGTAGGCGTCTTTCTCTACATAACTATGACGCAATTCTTCACACCTAGCGATGTTCTCTTTGGCGCACTAGCAGGTACAACTTTGCAATCCGTGGGTCAAGTCATCGCCGCAGGCTATTCTTTTAGCAATGAATCAGGTGATATTGCACTCGTTGTTAAACTTATGCGAGTTGCTTTACTCGTACCTGTGCTTGTCATCTTAAGTCTTGCAACACGCAAAAGCACAGGTGAGACTACTGGTAAACGCCCTCCCCTACTGCCTTGGTTCTTGATAGGCTTTCTACTCGTTGGTCTTTTCAACACGCTTGTACCTCTTCCAGAACTCGTCAAAACTGTACTCAATCAACTCAGCCTCATCTTCACTGCTTTAGCTATGGCAGCGATTGGTCTTGGTGTAAACCTAAGTATCTTTGGAAAACTTGGTAGTCGCTCAATCTATGCAAGCTTCGCTAGCTTTATTGCCATGATAGTTTTTGTACTGCCCTATACTTCTTTTCTACATAACCCAGTTCAAGCACAAACAAGTGTAGTACAAAATACAACACAAGATTCAGTAAGTAGACCTCTTGAAAACCAAATACAAAGTCAAGCACAAAGTCAAGCACAAAACCAAACACAACTATTAACCAGTGGCTTTAGTCTACCTAAAGCCACTAACCGCACAAATCAAACTATGTTCTTTGAGACTGAAGCAAACACTAGTTCTACGCAGCAAACTTTTAATTCTGCAACACCCAACAATGTTAATAATATACCTTTAGCAAACAGAAACCAGCTTGGTAACAGAGTAGCTGTTAGAAATTTAGGCTCTCGTAATCCAAATACAACTAATCAGCAACTTCAAAACAGGAGCAGCATCATAGGGCTGAGCAACTTAGTTAATTTTGAAAATGACGATGTTGATATTGCCTTGCCTCGTTTTGACACACAAGTTATTTACCGAAGTCGGGGGCTTCCAGCAGGGCTCGAGCTCAATCCAGACCTCGGCATTATATCTGGGCGCATCAGCCCTTCCTCAATCGGAGACTACCTAGTAAGCATTCAAGTTTCTGATGGCATGAATACTATTCAAGAACAATTTATGTGGCGAATAGCTAATTAGCTTCAGTATTTAAGCCCTAATTTAAAGCTGTAATACCGAAGTGAATCATAAATGTCATAATCCCAGTCAATACACAAGGTTTTCAAGCCTTTATCCTTCGGTTATTTCGCAATCTTTGCGACTATATCTTTATGACATTCATCTTTCAATTTAGTATAATTTAATACTATTAGCAGTTCCACGATTAACTGACTTAGTTAGTTAATCGTGGAAGAGCTTTTATCTGAAACCTTTGTTCTACCTAAAAACAGTATCAGAACCTTGGTTGTCAAATGAATCCCTCTCAGCCCCCTTTCTGGAAAAGGGGAAGCTTCTTATTTTTAATTTTTAAGTCCTCCCCTTTTTTAAAGGGGAGTTAGAGGGGATTCCTAGCTCAATATCTTCTGCATCTGTGTATCAAACACAGGCTCACTCGTTACAGTCGCAGCATAGCGCTGACCAAAGTATTCAACTTGAACATCTTGACCTACCTCAGCATATTCAATAGGCAAATAACCGTAAAAAATAAATGCACCTATACTGTAGCCAAAGTTTGCACTGGTAATGTAACCAATGGCTTCATCAGAACCTTTTGGAAAAATAGCCTCTCCCCCAAAGGCAACGCTATCCACCGAATCAAAAGTCATACAGCATAGCTTCTTCTTCAGTGCTTGTCCTTTGAGTTCTTTACAAGCTTCTTTACCTATATAGTCATCTTCTTTTTTGAGCTTGACTGTCCAACCCAAACCAGATTCATAAGGCGAATATTCTGTATGCACATCGCTACCCCAGCCACGATAGCCTTTTTCTAGACGAAGCGAATCAAAGGCGCCCATACCAGCAGCAATCATGTCAAACTCTTGCCCTGCCTCCCAAAGTGTGTCCCAAACAGGCAGTGCTGCATCCATCGGGAAGTGGAGTTCCCAACCAAGCTCGCCAGCATAGGACACTCGCAAGGCTAAAACTTTGGTCATGCCAACATCAATCCACTGTGCGCCAAAGTAGGCAAAGGCTTCATGGCTCACATCAGCCGTAGTAACCTTTTCAAGCACTTTACGCGCATTTGGTCCCCAAAGCCCCAAGGCAGCATAGCTGTTAGAAATATCAGAAACACTAACCGTGCCGTAGTCAGGCGCATGTTTCTGCACCCATGTTAAGTCTAGTGGCAGTGTTCCCTCCCCTACAAACATCCAATAGCAATCTTCGCTCATGCGAGTCACTGCTAAGTCACGTTTTACACCACCTTTTTCAGTTAACCATGTTGTGTAAATCGTTTTGCCAACTTCAACGTCCATGCGGTTACTACATAAGTAATCTAGATACGCAGGCGCACCCAAACCTTTGACTTCAATAATACTCAGACCTGTCAGATCAAAGAGCGCTACATTGTCACGTGTTTCAAGGTGTTCTACACCTTGTATCGGTGACCAATGTTCAGCAGCCCAACCACTACGTTCAGGAATGTAATCTTCATACTTTTCTAGTAAGGTTTCATTTGCATCAAACCAATTTGGCAACTCTAACCCTGCAAAAGCTGTGTAGTTCACACCAAGTGCTTCTAAACGTGCTGCGAAGGGTGACATACGTACATTACGGGGTTCACTGATTGATTGTCTTGGGTGAATAATTTCGTAAACTTCTCGGTAGTTCTTTTTGGTAACAACACTGATGTATGCATCCGTTGTTTGAAAGTCTTGAAAACGGTTAATGCTTGTCTGGCGCATATCCCACTCGGTATCACCAGTGGTCATCCACTCAGCTACAGACTTGGCAACACCAGCAGAATGCGTAATCCAAGACGCAGTGGCAACCCAAAACCCATTCACTTTAGATGGACCAATGATGGGCATACCATCAACAGAAAAAGCGAACATGCCATTAAAAGGATCAACCAGTTCAGTATCTTCAATACTTGGAATTAAGTTAATAGCATTCTGCCAAGGCTCACCATACATGTCTTCAGGTGTAAATGGGTGCATGGCATGGGCAGATAAATCTGCAAATAGCTCTGAAGGGCGCACCATATGTGGCGCATGGGCATAGCTACCAAGACCATAACAGTTCCAATGCTGCCGATAGTACATGGCAGAATCCAACTCACGCATGGTTGGATAGACCACCTCATGATCTTTGTTATTTGGGTCAAAGTCTGCCAACTCTTTCATTGGTGTCAACTTGCTGTATTGATGCTCAAACGCCATCAGTGGCACATGTACACCAAATTGCTCAGTCATGGCTGGAGACCAAATGTTAGCGCAGAGCAAAACCGTTTCACACTTAATGTAAGGCATGTCTTCATTACTGGTTTTTAGACCAACAACTGCACCATTTTGCACGTCAATTTCAATAATTGGTGTATGCGAAACAAAACGTACAACACCATCGCCAGCGCTAGCTTTTTCTTTGGCATCACGAGCAAGTGCGCCAGATACATCAGCACCTTTAATAATGCAACCACTTGGCACGTACAAACTACCTACAATAACGTCGGCATTCATAACAGGAATCTTTTCGACAGACTCTTTACCTGTAAGTAACTGTGTTTCTATCCCAAAAGCCTTTGCCGTACCGTGTAAACGAATCATATCTTGCCAACGTGCTTCGCTCACAGCGACTTCAAGCTGTCCAACAGAATTACAGGTGTTTCGGTCTTCTCTATAGGGTTCAAGACCCTTAATTAAATCTGCCGTATAGCATCCAAGCTGGGTCATAATTTTTGAGTGACTCAGTGGTACGACACCGCCTGGTGCATG
>CALGZD010000361.1 GCA_937934635.1 uncultured Deinococcales bacterium | reverse complement strand
TACTAGAACTCTCAGATACATCTGCCCTGCTGGACTTTTGTAATACCTTCAAAACACAACACCCTCAACTAGATTTGCTCATCCACAGCGCAGGTATCGTCAGTCTCGCCAGTCTTGAAGACTCCAACATCCAAGATTTAGATGCTCAATATGCCATCAATCTACGTGCTCCTTTCCTGCTAACACAACAACTCATATCCTCTATCAAAGTATCAAAAGGTGACATAGTTTTTATCAATTCAGGTGCAGGACTTGAAGCTCATGGTACATGGAGTCAATACGCCGCTACAAAACATGGGCTCAAAGCTCTAGCAGATGCACTCCGTAAAGAGGTTAAACAAGATGGTGTCAGAGTCATCAGTGTCTACCCTGGGCGTACAGCAACATCTATGCAAGAACAGGTCTATGATATGGAAAATCGTGATGATTATGATCCTGAATCCTTAATCCAAACGACAGATATTAGCAAGCAAGTCATCACTACCCTTAGCCTATCTGACCCTGCAACTGTTACAGACGTACGAGTTAGTACCTAACAAACTATCAAAATCATAAAAAAGGAAGGTTTCCGATTTCGTGTGTATTGGTTCAAGTCAAAATGATTAAATCAAGGATTACACAAGTCGATACACGGAATCTGGTAAACCGTCAAAAAAGAGGATGCCAAGTATTTCAACTTGACATCCTCAATCTATCCTAAAGGACTGAATACATCGCAAAAGTTCTGCTAAATGCTATCCTTTCAGGCAGCTTGATCTGTTACTAAAGCTTTTGAAAACTTTTCGTAAGAGATAGCCATTTGACGGGCACGTAATGCCCAATCATAGTTATCAACTGCAATCTTACGTAATAGATGGGTATCTATATTCTCAAGGTTTCCAAGTACTTCACTTACCTTGCGTGAAATCGCTGGAACACGGTGAGCTGCATCAATCGGTAGACGGATGTTATCGGTTAACTCTGCACCTAAGTAAGGCTCGAGCTCATCTACACCATCTTTAAAACCACTGAAGTATGACACCATCGGAATAACTGCATTAGACAGAGACTCCATCAATACCAGTGGGTAAGCTTCTGGAACAACTGATGGGAAAATCGCAATGTCTGCACATGGGAACACACAAGATAACTGATCGTGGTTAAACCTACCAAGGAAATGTACATGCTTACGCAAGTTCTTGCCTTGCTCAAATAGCTTTTCAGTATTACCTGGGCTAGTGAGGTAGTGCAACACATCTTGCAATGGTCCATTTAAATCACTGCGGTCAAGTGCTTGACCTTTGCGAGCAAGCTCAAAAAGAAGCTCACTATTTGCAGTTGAAATAGCATAAACCAGTGCCTCAAGCACTTCACGGTAAGCACCTGAACCAATAATCACTAAGTGAGTATCTGGCTCTCTGTCTAAAATCGCAGGCAGTGCCGCAATCACACTTTGCAAGCCTTTACCATAGGTAAGCGCACCAACAAACAACATGATGTTCTTATCCCAAGGGATGTCAGCAAGCTTTTGAATTAAGTCTGCATCTGGCAAACTGTGGTTGTAAGCATCCCAGTAACCTCTGGTTGGCGCTACGCCTTCGAGCTCGAGCCTGCCATACAGTGCATCAGTCAAGGCTGAAGTCTTACCACCAAGTGACATGTCTGCTAGTTCATTCACTAGCTTATCAATCGAAGCTTGTCTATCTTCTTTAGCAACAGGATTGAACAGTGCGGTATCAACACCTACACCAACAATATCTGTTTTCTCTAAAATCAAATCACGATAGCGTGTATATAAACCTGTGATACGATCACGCACTTCATGATTACCAATAATAAGACCTTGTGCATTGATGAGGGGATCAATAGCCAATCTGTGGTAACGGTCATCCTCTTTAACCGTGTATTCAATTGAACTGCCATGTGGGTAGATAATAAATGGTGTGCCTGTTGCCTTACATGCTTCATTAGCAACAATTGGCTGATACACTAAGTGATTCACGTGCAAAACATCTAACTTATGTTCAGTCAGAATATTTTTCAGCACCGACACACTCAGATCATGATACGCCTTACGCTCTTCTTCAGTCAGATTAGCAAAAGATTTTACATTTCCCGATCTTTGCTTATCTGTGATATACACAGGTTTAACCTGTGCATTGGGCATCTGGTGTAAAGTACAACTACCTACATCAGAACCAGCATCAGAAACGTCCTTCTCAAAAAGAAGTGTTGGCGAACCATCTACTCCCCACGAATAGGCATGACTTAAAAAACCGATTTTTTCGGGAGAAGGCTCACGACAGATAACATGTACATCGTGTCCTTCAGTCTTGAGTGCTCTTGCTAGATAGCGAGTGTACTCATTACTGCCCGAACCTGTTAATTCAAAACCATGAAATATTCCTATACGCATAACAGCTAGCAGTATGACCGCAAATTCATAACTTTAAGTATCATAAAGATTACTGCATCGTTAGCACATTTCCTAAAGCACACATGAAGCTGACGCACTTTTCTTTTACGTAAGTGAAGATATATCCATAAATGAGTGCTAAGGCTTGAAAATACAAGAATATACACACAGAAACAAGACAATTCGCTCTCAAAGCATAAAAAGTTAAAGCCCACCTAAAGACTTCATCTTTTGTTTAGAAAGCCACTGACGAAGCCTTTAGCCCTGATATTTCATGAAAAAAAGTACATGTTTGGGCTAATGGACAGTTAGAGCGTTAAAAATTTGCCAGTAAATAACCCAACAAATAACACAGCAAATAACACAGTGAATGAAACAGCAAATAATACAGCCGATAAAACCAGATAGTTAAGCTACCCTATAAATGCTTTCAGTGAAATGCCATAATGCTCGCCAATGTCAACCTATAACCCAAGCCATACACTAAGTTTAAAAGCAGAGCTCGAGCCCGCCCTAAAATCTGGGCATCCGTGGATTTACAGAAATCACCTCAAAACACACCAGCTCGAACGTCTTACTATGGGCGACTGGGTTTGTGTTGAGGCAGGAAAAAGCCATGCATTTGGCTTATATGATAGTGAAAACGCTATCGCAGTACGCCTATTTAGTTGGGACAATCCTTTTTCAAAAGAGCAATTGGGTGTATTGATTAGACGTGCTATTAAGCTTAGAGAAACTGTTATTGACACCTCCACAACCAATGCTTACAGAATCATCAATGGTGAAAATGATGGTCTTCCAGGCATCACGATTGATAGATACGAACGCTTTGCAGTTGTCAAAAGCTATAGTGCAAGTATTGATTATTTCTTAGAAGATGTCGCAAAAGTCCTTGCAAAAACCATGAAACTCAAAGGTGTCCTGCATAGAACTAATTCAAATACGAAAGAAAACAGATCACAAGTTTTGTATGGCAGTGCCCCACCACCTGAGCTAACGATTCAAGAAAATGGCATCAATTTCATTGCTAACCTTTATGACGGTCAAAAAACAGGACTTTTCTTAGATCAAAGAGAAAATCGCCTCAAACTCAGTAATTTCTGTAAAGACAAAAATGTACTGAACCTCTTTTGCTACAATGCTGCCTTTTCTGTCTATGCAGCTATGGCTGGCGCAAGCATTACAACCAACATTGATATTGCCCCAGAAGCTATCAACGATGCTCGCAGAAACTTCAGCATCAATAATCTTGATGAGGCTCAGCACGAATTCATTGCTGATGATGTCTTTACACGATTAGAAGACTACAAAAAATCTGGTAAGAAATTTGATGTTGTCATCCTAGACCCGCCCTCTCTCGCCAAAGCAAAAAGCAATAGACACGCAGCAAGCAGGGCTTATCATAAACTAAATAAGCAAGCACTAGCACTTGTAAAAGATGGTGGCATACTTGCGACATCAAGTTGCACTTCTCAAGTCTTTCCTGAAGAATTTAAAAAACTTGTCGCCCAAGCAGCGCAAGATACAGGCAAAGCATTACAGATTCTCAACGAAGCAGGACACGCTGCTGACCACCCCGTAAAACTTAGCTTTCCTGAAGGACGTTATCTTAAGTTCTTAATTTGCAGTGTGAATTAATCTTTGGTATAAAATGTACGCTACAGAAAGTAGACCGTAAAAAACACGTAGCATGTTTCTGGAACAAAGTGGAAGAAACTGCAAGTTATATTGCAATAAAAAATGTCTGCCCTTTCACATACGGAAAATAGGCAGACATTCAAAACACCCCTCAGGCTAAGCGTGTATCTCAAAGCTAATAGTATCCCAATAAATGGATAAAATCGACAAGCATCGCATATCCCTACTTCATCAATACTTGTCAATACTTGTGTATCGCAGTTTTATTGCTTAGGCATTCCATCTAGCCAACACAGAAACACACAAAAACACACAATAAGACACATAGGATGAGACACACACAGCGAAATAAATACTCGAAAATCCCCTAACAAGTAATTATTTCAATCACCTTATCTAGAGAATAAAGCTGTAGTGTTAAACCAGCATAAAGAGTTAGAGGGTAAAGTGTATACGCAACTATAATTGCTAATGCTAGTTAAATATTTTTCTGCTAAAAAAATCTTCTTTCGGTAATGAAGCGCAAAAAAAAGCAAAGTTTAGGCAAAACGGTAACTTTTAGTTAATCGATAACTTGGCATTTTTATTAGTCAATCCCGCAGTATTGATTGATAAGCAGTATTGATAAGCAGTATTGATTGATAAGTTAAGCCCATATTCATGTTGTTTGTTATGCCTTTAACGGTATATGGATGACTTCTCTAGCTGCTAGAATCTTTCTTGTAGTTGCTCACTACAATTAAAACGATACATAGAACTAAAACGATATAACTAAGAATTTAGGTTGTAATTTATATGGATTT
>CALGZD010000360.1 GCA_937934635.1 uncultured Deinococcales bacterium | reverse complement strand
ATTTTGGTTGCGGGAACAGGATTTGAACCTATGACCTTCGGGTTATGAGCCCGACGAGCTACCAGACTGCTCCATCCCGCGTCGCCCTGCTTCTTAAGCAGAAATGGAGTGTAACACGGGTATTTGAGAGTGTCAACGGGCAGAAAGGATAATCTAAATTTTATTAAGTTTAGGCAAATGAGGGCTCTAATAAGCGCCATGATTTTTGCTATAGCGATTTAGATGCGTATTAGATATGTAGGTATTATTAGTTAATGGAGAGGCTTTTTGGGTTTTCAGCACTTGTATGTTTAGGCTAATTATCTGTAAACTATGGGTCGGTCTGTAGGTACAGACCATATAGATTGAATTATAGGAGAACACACATGCCTAAATTGAAGACCCACAAGGGCACCAAAGCTCGTGTAAAACTCACAGGGCGAGGTAAAGCTAAGGCTATGCGTACTGGCAAGCGCCACATCAACTACAAGATGAGTGGTAAGCAAATTCGTCAGGGACGTACCGCCCTTATTCTAGCAGACACAGAAGTGCCACGTATCAAGTCACTTCTGCCGTACGATTAAGGGAGCGCTTTAGATGCCAAGAGCAAAAACAGGTGTCGTACGTCGTCGTCGTCACAAGAAAATACTAAAAAGAGCAAAAGGTTACTGGGGTTCACGGTCTAAGCTTTTCAAAAATGCGAACCAAACCTTGCTCAATGCGGCTGATTATGCTTTCCGTGATCGTCGTGACAAGAAAAAAGATATTCGTCGTCTTTGGATTGTACGTATTAACGCTGCTGCACGTGAAGAGGGTATGACGTACTCAACTCTCATTAGTGGTTTGCGTAAGGCAAATGTAAACATCAATCGTAAGGTGATGGCAGATCTGGCAGTACATGAGCCAGATGCTTTTAGACAACTTATTGAGGTAGCAAGAGCTGCTTAATTAGAACCAATTTGCTTTAGTTTTTTAGTGTATATATTGGCCACCTGATTAGCAGGTGGCTTTTTTTTATCTCATTATCTTTTAGTGTCATTAAGGTACGCTGCTTGGGGGCAATATTACAGTTATGGTACAGCTTGACTAGTCAAATTGTGCTTTTCGATTAGATTAGAGAAGAAAGGAAACGTTAGACTATGAGTCGCTATCAAGCATTAAGTCCAATCGATGTGTTTGGCTTAGATGAAGAGCTCGAGCTCAATCCACTCACCAACGTAAATGCTGGTCGGGTGCTAATTCTCAATGCAAGCTATGAACCATTACACGTTTGTTCAGTAAAACGTGCAGTGTCGCTGTTGATGCATGAGGTAGCAGAGCGTATAGAAGATAGTGACAAGGTGCTGCGTTCTCCAAGCCAACTTTTTCCTGTGCCTAGCGTTATCCGTCTCAAGAAGTTTGTAAAGCGTCCCTACAGACAACGTGTTGCTTTTAACCGAAAAAATGTTTTTAGACGAGATGATCACAGTTGTCAGTACTGTGGTGTCAAAGCTAGCGAATTAACATTGGACCATGTGCTTCCTAGAAGTCGAGGTGGTTCTACAAGTTGGGAAAATGTCGTGGCTTGTTGCCACAAGTGCAATGCTCGCAAGCGTGACCGCTTACCAGAAGAAGCAAATATGAACTTAAGCCGCAAACCATTTGCACCGCAGTTTATGTTCAGTTCCGCTTTTGGGCTTATTTCAGATGTTGATCCGCTTTGGGAACCTTATTTGCCAAAGGCTAAAAAGTAAATTCAAAGCCCTACATACCTTGTTGAGTTGAATGAGGTATGTGGGGTGTTTTTGATTAAGAAAAATTAAATTTCGGCATAACTTTCATGTGAAGATGTTGAAGCTGCTTCGTTTGATTTTGTTCATAGCGCTTAAATCAATTTAAACCAATGTCAAGTCAATGTCAGGTCAATAGCTAAGGTTCTTGCAGATATTCTGCAAATGCCCTGTAAATGTTATGCAAATGACCTGTTTTGTCTCTTGTGGAATGAAGATTGTGACCATTTATTAGAGCCTATTTTTCTGCTTTATTATTGTCACTAGAAACTTACTTTGCAGCTTCTAAAATGAGCAAAAATTGAGATGGCAAAACAGTTTGTATTTTTCCGATATATCCACAGTAGCTAAGGTTATTCTTGCCTGTTGACATGCCCCCACTGTCCCATGCTAATCTATTTAGCCGAGCCACTAAGACTCTTAATGAAGGCATAGCCTTAAAGTTGAGAACTTCGTGCTTGACCGTGCCACCCTAGCTCAATTGGCAGAGCATTCGACTTGTAATCGAAAGGTTATCGGTTCGATTCCGATGGGTGGCTCCATTTTTTCTTTTAGATTAAATGGCAGTTGTAAACAATGAGCAGTAATGCTCGTGTGGGTCGGTGCCCGAGTGGTTAAAGGGGACGGACTGTAAATCCGTTAGCTTTGCTTACGTTGGTTCAAATCCAACTCGGCCCACCAAATAACTTTTCAAAGGTATTGCAAATCGAAAGGTTTGCATTACCTAAAAAGTTTTGGCGATTTGAATTCTGAAAAGGAATCAGATTATAAGATTGCTCATGTAGCTCAGTGGTAGAGCACTCCCTTGGTAAGGGAGAGGTCGACGGTTCAACCCCGTTCATGAGCTCCAGATTTAATATCAGCCCAAATAATTTCAATTTATCTTCTCAACTGATTCATAATCAATTGATGATTTTTGAAATGTTTTGACTGATAAGTTTTAGCATAGGTTTATAAGTTTAAACCTGAAGTTTGAAGGAGACTACGATGGCCAAAGCCGTATTCGAGCGAACCAAGCCACACGTAAACGTGGGAACAATAGGACACGTTGATCACGGAAAGACAACACTAACAGCAGCGGTGACGTTTACAGCAGCAGCAGCAGATCCAAATACTGAGACGCAGTCATATGCTGAGATAGATAAAGCACCTGAAGAAAAAGCACGTGGTATTACAATCAACACGTCACATGTTGAG
>CALGZD010000359.1 GCA_937934635.1 uncultured Deinococcales bacterium | reverse complement strand
ATTTTCACTTGTTAAGGCACTAGTAAATTTTAAAGTATTGCTCAGATTAAAAGGCTTGAATACGAATATCTTCTTGTTCAAGCTTTGCTTGGATTGCTTTTGCAATGGTAACTGCGTGAGGGTTATCACCATGAATACACAAAGTTTCAGCTTGGATTTCAACCTCTCCCCCATCAATCGCAGGAATCTTACCGTCAACCACCATCTGCAAGGCACGTTCGGCTGCTTCGAGTGGGTCATGTATGCTCGAGCCCTCCATAGTCCTTGGTGCAAGTTTGCCACTGGCAATATAGGCACGTTCAGGAAAAGCTTCAAGCACAAGCTTAACCCCAACTTCATTAGCTGCCTCAATCTGTAAACGTCCACCTTCAGCCCCAAGTGCAACGAGTGGCACATCATCACCAGCATCTTTAACTGCATGGGCAATAGCAAGTGAGGTTTCTTTGTCTGCCACTGCTTTGTGGTGCAGTGCGCCATGTGGCTTGACATGGTGCAACGGAATACCTTCAACTGCTAAAAAGCCTTTAAGCGCAGCTATCTGGTAAAGCACATCACTGTAAACTTCATCTGGTGAAGCCATCATGATTCGTCTACCAAAGCCAGCTAAATCAGGGAAGCCAGGGTGTGCACCTATAGCAACACCTTTTGCTTTAGCGAGTTTCACTGATTTTTTCATCGTTAAAGGATCGCCAGCATGAAAGCCACACGCAAGATTTGCAGAGCTTAAATAATCAAAAAGTGCTTCGTCATTCCCAAGCGTCCAACGTCCAAAAGACTCGCCACAATCAGCATTTATATCTACACCTTTAATACTCATCTGTTTTTCAATCCTTTTTCCAGAAAACGCCATAAGTCTAAAATCGACAATTTTCTATCTTGCAAACTTAGTTTTCGTTTCTTGAGTATATCAGGCAACGCTCTAAGGGCATCTCCTTTTGCTTTAAAGATAATTGATGTGCGTCCTTTTAAAGAAAAATAGACAAGTGAAACTAGGTTGAGTGCGACATGAAAAGGTAGGCAAATTAGCAAAAGCACCATAGGCATGTTTTTAAAGAAGGTCCAGACTAGATTTCTATGTCCATGATAAACAGCAAAATCACTATCCTGTCCACCTGTAGAGGCAGAACCAACATGATGTACGACTGCATCTGGCACATACAAGCATTTATACCCATTCAAACGCAATCGAAAGCCTAAATCTACATCTTCACTGTAGCTAAAATAGTCTTCGTCAAAGCCACCTACAGCTTCAAAAGTGCTTTTTTTATACAAAACAGCAGCAGCACAGGCAGAAAAGATTTCTTTTGATTCTATATGGGTATCAGCCACGCTTTGCCCAAATGCTTGACGCCATACTAAACCAGACATGTGATAAGCATCGCCTATGCCATCTAGTAGGTCTGGATGGTTGTATTGGATTTGTTTGCTGGCGAAGGTTGAGACATCTGGATGATGTTGTGTGGCTTTGTGGAGGTGCTCGAGCCAACCCTCTTGCGGAAAGGCATCAACATTCAATAATGCTACCCACTCACTACTACACAGCTTCACACCTTCATTATTGGCTTTAGCAAAACCTACATTTTCTTCAAAATTCAGAAACTGAAACTTTAATTCGTAGCCTTCAAAATAACTAGCTTCGTAGTCATCTCCATTATGAACAACAATAACCTCAATGACCTCAATGACCTCTTTAGCTCTAATAGTCTGCCGTTCTAGCGCATCCAGACACAGTTTCAAGTATTGCTTATTATGCCAAATCACTAAAACAACTGAAATCTCAACATCAACTACTAGATTTCCTTCTCTAATTTTCTTTACGGGATCACTACTCACAAAATGCATCTGTAAAATTATCTTAACCTGTATCAAGCTATAAGGTCTAAAGCACTACAACCTTGAACGGTTTTAATACCAAACAGTCTTTTAAGCGATACAGCAATCCTAAACAGTCTTGAAGCAATTCAAGCTAAAGACAAGTTGCACATCATCAAATTCATCCTAGCTCATTCTAGTTCAACTTAGTTCATAAAAATAAGCAGCTATCTTTGAATGCTAAATATCTCAACCAAAGGTTCTAGATAAGTTACAGCACAATCTACAGTATAAGTTACAGCCAAAAAAGAGTAAAAACATTTCCACTGTAAGTTGAAATGCAATTTAATGCACAATTGACCAATTTACATAGTTTTTTAGAGCGTAATTAGAGCGTAAATAGACTTATAGCTAAAAATTAGCTATGAAAACGGTTTTAGTACCTAGAGTAACCCATATACCTTTATCAATAACATGTCAATAACATCTTGCACATTTCCCAAGCCCATAACAGCTCGTGGACTTCTCAAAAAGTCTTTAAGATTAAAGCTTTTAGACAAAACCTCAAGCATAAAAGCAATTATAAAACCTCACATTAACCGAAATATGAAAGTCCAGTCTTGACAAAGCTACCAAAAAACGACTAAAGTAATGGAAACGTTTTTACAAACTAATATGTCAACTATTAAAGAAGTGTCTCGCCTTGCTGGCGTTTCCATATCCACAGTTTCAAGAGTTCTAAATGAAAGTGGTCCTGTTTCAGAGGATACTAAAGAAAAGGTTATGTCTGTTGTCGATCAGCTTGATTATAAACCTAATGCCATGGCACAAGCACTGGTTACCAATCGTTCAAATGGTATCGGTGTGATTGTCAATGAAATTTCTAGCCCTTTCTATAACGGCATTATTAGTGGCATTGAAAGAACAATTGAATCTGAAGATATGCATCTTGTTGTCTCTAGTGGGCATAATCAGCGTGAAAGCGAGAAAGAGGCATTAGAATTCCTAAAAAAGGGTCGTTCTGATGGGATTATTGTTCAATTTGATGCCTGCTCTGATTTTGATTTCTTAGACTGGACAAAGGATTGTCAACCTTTTGCAGTTGTTGGTCGCTTTATTCCAGAATTAGCTGAATCATGCGTTTACATCGACAATCAACTCGGTGGTCAAATGGCAACAGATTATCTAATTTCTAAAGGACATAAAAACATTGCTCATATCAGTGGTCCCTTGGGTATGCAAGACAGTCGCAACCGTTTACAAGGCTATCAAACAGCCATCCGTAATTCAGGCTTAACTCTCAATGATAATTATCTTGTTGAGTCTGATTTCATGGAAAGTGGTGGTTATCGGGCAACAAAAAGATTGCTCGAGCGCAATCTAAATATCACTGCAATATTTGCTGCAAATGATCAAATGGCAGCAGGTGCTCTCAAAGCCTTACGTGAAGAAAATCTGTCAGTTCCAGATGATGTTTCTCTCATAGGATATGACGATGTCATGCTAGCCCAATACCTCTATCCAAGCTTAACTTCTATCCGCCAACCCTTATTAGAAATGGGGAAGGCTGCTGCTAATCTAGTGCTCAATGCACTAGGAAAAAATTCAGGAAACAGAGATACGGAGGTGAAAAACAAGTTTAAACCCGTCCTCGTAGAACGTGAGTCAGTTGCTACCCTTAAGTAATGCTTATAAGTAGTACTTATGTAACCACAGTTCATAAAGTTGTCACTTAGTTAGGTCAAGCCAATTAGTTAGGTCAAACCACTTATTTTGAGTCTTGCAACACTCAGAACATCTCAAATCTACATCTAAGATATTCGAAACAAGATATTCGAAACAAGATGTTCGAAATAAGTTGCAAACTATTTGCTCCCCCAAACATATTCAGGAGCGGAAGGAATGAAAGAAACGCATGAAAAGACTTATTGCAGTATTAGCCATCGGATTCTTGAGCATCACACTAAGCAGTGCATGGGCTCAAACACTTACAGTATCTACATTTTGTAGCTTATGTAACTCAACTAGACCTCTAGCAGAAGCTTATATGGAGGCAAACCCAGGTGTTGAAATCATCGTTAACGAATTAGAATACGGCGATCACCACAATAACTTAGTTACTGCACTTGCAACTGGCGAAGGTGCACCAGATGTAGCTGCTGTTGAAATTGGTTTCATCTCAAAATTCGTTGCAGATGGTGGTTTTGAAGATCTTTCACAAGCACCTTACAACGCTGGACAATACGAAGAACTATTCGCTGATTATGCTTGGGCACAGGGCTCAACCCCAGATGGTCGTATCATTACACTTCCTGTAGATATTGCTCCTGGCGCTATGTTCTACCGCCATGATCGTTTTGAAGAAGTTGGCGTATCTGTTGATGATGCTATCGGAAGCTGGGATGACTTAATTGCCTTTGGTAAAGAAGTTACTCGTGACCTAGATGGTGATGGCAACAATGATGTTTTCCTAATTGCTGATGCAGCGGATGTTTTCGAAGGCATGATCAGAATGGGTCTTGAAGAAGGTCAAGGTAAATACTTTGATAATGAAGGTAATGTCCTTGTAAATACAGAACGTTTCCACGAAGCTTTCCGTGTTGCAAAAGAAATCCGTGATGCAGGCTTAGATGCGCAAATCGGTGCTTGGTCAAATGAATGGTATCAAGCATTTAAAGATGGTGCAGTTGCAGTGCAATTCTCTGGCGCATGGTTAGAAGGTTCTCTAAGAGACTGGATGGCTCCAGACACAGCTGGTCTTTGGGGTGCTTCAAACCTCCCAGGTGGTGCTTATGCAAGCTGGGGTGGTTCTTTCTTCGGTATTCCTGTAGCTGCAGATGATGCAAACAAAGAACTTGCTTGGGATTTCATCAAGTTTATGGTCCTAAATGAAGAATCACAGCTTTCTGCTTTCGATACTATCGAAGCATTCCCATCACTGAAGTCGCTAAAAACTGATGCAAGAATGGAAGAGCCAAGTGCTTTCTTAAATGGTCAGCAAGCACGTCTACTTTATGCAGATATTATTGACAACATTGCTGGTACGACAACTCACCCAGGTGATGTTATTGCAGCTGAAATCGTAGGTGGTGCATTATCACAGGTTCTTAACGAAGACCGTAATATTGCAGATGCACTTATCGATGCTGAAAGACAAATTACACGTCAGGCACGTCGTCTAAGATAATTTAACAATTTTTGAACAACTGTTAGTACTTTGCTAACAGTTGTTCCCTTTCAAAAAGGACGGTAATATCTTATGGCATCCTCATCTTCTATGGTGAAACAAGAAGAATCAACTTTCGAAACGCGACTATTTGCATTTCAGAGAAAGTTTGCACCCTATTTATTTATAGCACCCTTCTTTATTTTATTTTTTATATTTGGGTTTTTCCCATTACTATTCTCGATGTACCTATCTTTTCAAAGTTGGAATCCTATTCAAGGGTTAGGTGCAATGGAATTTGTAGGTTTCGAAAACTACCTTTGGGTTTTTACTGATCCAGACTTTTATAAATCCCTATATAACACGCTTTGGATTGGCGTTGTTTCTAGTACAGCCCAACACATTGTTGCTATCCCACTTGCCTTTATTTTGGTACTTCGATTAAAGCAGTTGCGTCATTTATTTACTGCTGCTTACTTTGTGCCTTTTATTACCTCAACTGTTGCAATTGCGATTGTATTTAACACCTTCTTTGGTACGCAGTATGGGGTGCTAAATCAGGGAATCCTGGCCTTTAGCAACTCAGCACCTGTCGAGTTTTTACGCGCATCAAGTTGGGGGAGTTGGTTAGTAGCTTGGGTTCCCGAAGAGCCTATCAGGTGGTTAGGGCGTGCCAAGAACATCAAGCCTGCGCTCGCAATCCTTGTTTTCTGGAAATATTTTGGTTGGAACACTGTACTTTATAGTGCAGGTCTAGCAACCATACCAAAAGAGTACTATGACGCTGCTGAAATTGATGGTGCCAATGCCTTGCAGCGCTTTAGGCACATCAGTCTACCTCTCTTGCGTCCAGTCATATTTTTTGCAATTAGCTTGTCTATTATTGGTAGTATGCAACTTTTCGATGAACCCTTTATCTTAGCTGGTAGCAATCCTATGGGTGGTATTAACAATGCAGGTATGACCGTAGCTATGTACCTATACCGAGAAGGCTTCAACTATAACCAAATGGGCTCTGCGGCAGCAACATCTTGGATTCTTTTCTTCGTCATTGGCATTATGACTGCCATTCAGTTTGCTATCAATGGTCGTGAAGGATTGGACAGTAGAGGTTAATGATGCAAAATCTATCAGTTTCAAAATTTTTTCTCTATATTGGCTTAGTTATTCTTGCAATTTTGACCCTCTTCCCTTTTTACCTCATGTACGTACTCATGACCCATAGTGCGACTGACATATTCAGTGCACCACCACCACTTTGGTTTGGCAACAGTTTAAGAGAAAACTATGAAGCTTTACTTTCTGCAATTCCAATGTGGCGAAATCTACTTAACAGTGTAGGTCTTGGGATGGTATCAACATTTACAGCATTAGTTTTCTGCAGTCTTGGCGGTTACGCTCTTGCCATGTATGATTTCAGATATAAAAATGTTCTTTTCGGCTTTATTTTATCTACCTTCTTAATTCCTCCAATCCTAAGCTTAATTCCCTTTGCTCTGCTTGTACACTTTTTTAAGTGGTTTAATCACCCACTATATTTAGCCCTTTGGGTACCTGGTATGGCTAGTGCATTTGGCATCTTTTTAATGAGGCAATTCTTTGCCAGTAGCATGTCAAAAGAACTCATGGATGCGGCTAGAGTCGATGGAGCAACAGAGTTTCGCACTTTTTGGAGTATAGCGCTTCCTCTTGTTAGACCAGGTCTTGGTACACTTGGTTTACTTACCTTCATTGGTTCATGGAATAACTTCTTATTCCCATTAGTAGCAATCAATAAAAGAGAGCTATTCACCATTCCCCTCGCTCTCAGAAGTATCCAAGGAACTGCAGACACCATTGATTGGGGTGCTGTTATTTTTGGAACAGCATTTGCCGTTACACCACTTCTTATTGTTTTCTTTTTAGCATCTAGACAAATTATTTCTGGACTTGCTCAAGGCGCTGTAAAAGGCTAACTCTTTCCTACAAAGTTGAGACTAATGTGAAAAAACTATTACTTGTTCTGTTGCTAAGTACAGGATTGTACTATTCTCAATCGTTAGCACAAACTTCTCTAGCACAAACCTCTCTAGTACAAAATTCAGACCGTTTCTTTGGCAGTATTCATACTGGAAAATATGATCCTGAATTCACCGACTACTTTAATCAAATAACCCCAGAGAATTCTGGTAAATGGGGTCAACTAGAAATAACACGGGACGAGTTCAATTGGACCTTATTTGATCGTATTTATAAATTTGCACTAGATAATAATCTACAATTCAAACAGCATACATGGGTCTGGGGTCAGCAAGAACCCGCTTGGATGGCTGATTTACCGCCTGAAGAGCAAAAAGAAGAAGTCATTGAGTGGATTCGAGCCTATGCGGAACGTTATCCAGAAACAGATTTCTTAGATGTTGTTAACGAGCCACTTATTGATCATGCACCACCGAGCTTTAAAGACGCACTTGGTGGAGATGGTGAAACAGGTTGGGATTGGGTTATATGGAGTTTTGAGCAAGCTAGGGCTCTCATGCCGAATACAAAACTACTCTTGAATGATTACTCAATTCTCTGTTGTTCAAACAATCTTGACATTTACATGGATATCATTGGGCTCTTGCACGAAAGACAGCTTATAGATGGTATCGGCGTACAAGCACATGGTCTGGAGAAAGTAAGTCCTACACTTGTCAAAACCAGCTTGGACCGTTTAGCAACATTTGGACTGCCGATATACATTTCAGAGTTAGATATCAATATAGCAGATGATTATCAACAACTTGAAGTTTACAAAAATCTCTTTCCGATACTTTGGGAGCATGAAGCTGTTGAAGGTTTAACCCTTTGGGGGCACAGAGCAGGTGGACTTTGGTTACCACATATTCATCTAATTGACTCTTTTGGTGATGAGCGTCCTGCGATGCGCTGGCTCAAATCTTATTTGGGCGATATTGAAGCTGATGTCAGCGATATATTCATCAAAGCTAAAAAGCATCCCACACCTCCTCTAGCCATAACAGGCATCAATCATGGTTTGATGATGAATGTACTAGACTTCAGAGACGAGTTTGCAAAGCTCGAGCTAGGGGCTATTCGCTTTCCACCTGGTAACATTGCCGATGAGCAACCATTAGACGACGTTGTTCTAAAAGCATTCAAGGCGCAATGGAAGCTACTAGATCAACCTCCAGTAGTTTTTGTAGCCAATCTCTTTACTGGTGATGCTGAACAAGCACTTAACGCTGCAAAAATCATTGAAGAAATGGGCATTCCCATCCATGCTTGGGAAATTGGAAACGAGCCAGATCTTTATGCTCCAAATCGGGATGACGCATCATGGACACCAGAAAAATATTGTGAATACTTTAGAGACTTTCGCCAAGCTTTAGAAAGACATAACCCAGATTATAGATTTATGGGTCCAGCTGTCTCAGGAGCAGATATTGCAGAACCATTCCTAAAAAGTTTTTTAGAACTCTGTGGAGATGTTGTTGACATTCTCAGTTGGCATATCTACCCAACAGATGGCACAACGTCTGATGAATATGCCTTATCTACAGTCGATAGAACCACCGAAACTATTCAGCGCTATAGACAGTGGCTCAAAGACCCAGACACCAACCCTTTGGGTTTTGAACGCGACGATATTACCTTAGCCATTACAGAATTCGGATTATCATGGAAAACAGAAACTCGTACACACCTAATCGACATGATCGCAACGCTTTGGTTAGCTGATAGCTTTGGACAGATGCTCAACGAGGGGCTTGAAGAAAGCTATTACTTTGCACTACAAGGACTGGGTGGGCACGGACTGATTGATAATGCTTACTGGCAACGACCAACTTATGTAGTCTTTGAACAACTTGTTAGATTTCGTGGTGATGTTTTAGAGCTCGAGCTCACTGATGACGCTATCAGAGCCTACGCAGTAGAGACCGATAATGGTCTTGAACTGATGGTTATAAATCTAAACACCACAGACCGACTCACAAAGCTTAGCTTACCATTTGATTATGACCCTTTAGCACAACAAGTCCTTTTGTCAGATGAAACTTACGAACTATATGACGACCCACCACTTTATGAAAGCTCAGAAGTCTACCTTGATGAACAATTTGTTGTACCAGCCAGAGCCTTGATGTTCTTTTCCGTATCAAAGTTAGATAACTAACCATGCTGCCAAAGTACTTAAAGCCAAAACAAATACTAGTTATAGTTACACTTCTATCATTGCTAGCAAGTTTAGATTTAGTTTCAGCACAAGAAACAAAGCCAATCAAAGTTGGTTTTACAAAAACCTTTATTGAAGTTAATGAAGGCGATGTTATTGAAATAGTTGTAGAGCTTGATGCTACTAGTGATAAAAACGTTTCTCTAGACTATAGCTTGGAAGATTACGAGGCTCGAGCCGAACGAGACTACCTCGACCTATCAGGTGGAACACTATCAATCCCTGCTGGTGAAACTAAAGCCCTGATATCTATCGATATAATTGATAATACAAAACTTGAAGAAGAAGAAAGCTTTCGTATCTTCTTATCTAATCCGCTAACAAATACTATAGAACTAAGTTTTCGCAAAGCATTAACTGTGCTAATTCTTGATAATGACATAAGTTCAGAATCTGTACTAGAAGATTTTGAAGCTAACAAAGATACTTCAGACCTTATCTCAAGTCTTAGTTCAGACCTTAGTTCAGACCTTAGTTCAGACCTTATCTCAAACCTTGCCATTCTTGAAATTGCAGCAGACTCTCCGCTAGCCTTGCCTCAACAAGAAGAGTTTGAAAATGTTTTAGCAATCTCAACTTCAGATAGCAAACAAGTATTCCGCAAAAATTTCTTAAGTAGACAAAATTGGCAAAATAGTAGTGGCATGTCACTTTGGTATTATGGTGATAACGCAGAAGATATAACCGCCACCTTTAGCGCAGTAGATGTAAACAAGCTAAAACAAAGTCAAAGCTCTGACTGGACAATCGTTTGGCAAGATGAATTTAACTCAGCAAAAGGCACTTTACCCAATGAAAACTATTGGACAATCGAGCTAGGTGACGGTGCTGGCTGGGGAAATTCAGAACACCAGTATTATACTAGCAAAACTGAAAATATCTTCCACGATGGTCAAGGTAACTTAGTTATTCGAGCAGAAAAGCTACCTGAGGATAGTAATCTAGACTGTTATTACGGACCCTGTAAATACACCTCTGCACGCATCAAAACTGAAGACAAAGTTGAAGTAGAATACGGAAGAATAGAAGCACGAATGAAAATACCTAGTGGTCAAGGTTTTTGGCCTGCCTTTTGGATGCTAGGCAATAATTTCAAAAGTGTCAACTGGCCTAATTCAGGTGAAATTGACATCATGGAAAATATCGGTAGAGAACCTTTAAAGATTCATGGCACTGTGCATGGTCCTGGTTACTCTGGTGGCAATGGTCCAAGTTCGACAGCTTTTTTACCAAAGCGAGAAGCCTTCGCTGATGATTTTCATAGCTATGCTGTCGAATGGGAACAAGATGAAATTCGCTGGTACTTAGATGGTACTCAATACCACACGCTTAGACCTGAAGATTTAGCTGCTGAAAAACGCTGGGTATTTGACCATCCCTTTTTTATCCTCCTAAACTTAGCAGTAGGTGGCAGTTGGCCAGGGTACCCAAATGAAAGTAGTGAATTTCCGCAGGATTTTTTGATTGACTATGTACGGGTTTATGAGTTGCCTGAGCTGAGCTCGAGCTTCCCTCTCTCCCCAACAATCACTACTAGTCAGACTGGTAAGTGGCAAAAAATATCTTTCAACTTTAAAGATTCTATTCCAGAACGTAGTTTAGAAGAAGTCTGGAATTATAGTATCTCTTTTCCCCCTTCAGCTACAAAACAATATATAGACCGCATAGAACTTATAACTAAATAGAACTTATAACTAAATAGGAGCACTAACAACTATCATGATTCAAAATCCAATTCTACGAGGCTTCAATCCAGATCCTTGTATCTGTCGCGCAGGTGATGATTACTATATAGCTACCTCAACCTTCGAGTGGTTTCCTGGTGTACAAATTCATCATAGTAAAGACTTAAAAAACTGGCGCTTGCTTACTCGCCCATTATCTCGCCAAAGTCAACTCAATATGCTCGGCAATCCTAATTCTGGCGGCATATGGGCACCAGCTCTAAGCTATCACGATGGACTATTCTACCTTATCTATACCGATGTAAAAACTTGGGCGGTTGATGAAGTATTTAAAGATACACACAACTACTTGGTAACTGCTAAAAACATTGAAGGGCCTTGGTCAGAACCAATCTATCTAAACTCTAGCGGTTTCGATCCATCTCTCTTTCACGATGATGATGGTCGCAAGTGGTTTCTCAATATGGTTTGGGATCACCGCAAAGGAAAAAATCAATTTGGTGGTATTTTACTCCAAGAATATAGCGTCACTGAACAAAAGCTTGTTGGTGATATTAAGAACATCTTTAAAGGTACAGAACTCGGTGTTACTGAAGCTTCCCACATTTACAAAGTCAATGACTACTATTACCTCATGACTGCTGAAGGTGGCACGTCATATGAACATGCAGTTACATTAGCACGTTCTAAAACGCTCGAAGGACCCTACGAAGTTCACCCAGACAATCCACTCCTCACTGCTTGGCATCATCCAGATCTACCAATACAAAAATCAGGACATGCTAGTTGGGTACAGACACCAACTGATGAATGGTATCTCGCACACCTCTGTGGTCGCCCTTTAGAGACACGTGGCAGATGTAATTTGGGTAGAGAAACTGGTATCCAAAAACTTCGTTGGGATGATGATGGTTGGCCAAGACTTGCAACGGGAGGAAATTACCCACAACAAGAAGTTCCTGAATCTAGTCTAACTGAACACAAATTTGAACCTGAAGCAACAGTTGAAGAGTTTGATTCAGGGGAGTTATCAGTTCACTGGCAAACATTACGAATTCCCGCCAATAATGACTGGCTCAAACTAGATGCAAGACCAAGTCATCTACGAATTCATGGTCAGGAATCCTTGATCTCTAGACATACGCAAAGCTTAATTGCTCGAAGACTACAATCGCACTATGCAGAAGCAGAAACCTGTGTTGAGTTCTCACCCGAAAGCTTTCAACAAATGGCAGGTCTTGCTGCCTACTACGATACAGGTCACTGGGTTTATCTATGCATCAGTCAGGATGAAACTACAGGTAAAAGCTTAAACATTATGAGCTATGACGCTAGACGTTATGAAGAAGCTCTAGATACTCCAATAGCACTAGGCGATACTACCCAGATATACCTAAAAGTAGCTTTCCAACATGACACCTTTCAGTTTTACTATGCAACAGAAAAAGATAAGTGGCAGACTATTGGCAAGGCTTATGACGCAGGTCTACTTTCTGATGACTACTGCAATGGTCTATCTTTTACAGGAACCTTTATTGCGCTTTGTGTTCAGGACTTAACAGGGAACAATTTACATGCGGACTTTGACTACTTTAGATACGAAGAATCTGATAGTAGCTAAAGCTCTTCCACGATTAACTGACCCAAGTCAGTTAATCGGCGAGCTTGGTAACGAGTAGGAAAGAACGCATTTAGCATTAGGTCAATATTACGTGGAATATTAGGTGGAATATTACGTGAAAACGCTACTAGATACATTAAGCCAAACACAGTAAAACAGTTATAACTAGGAGTATAGTATGGCACTACAAAACATTTCGGAACATGTAAAAAACTTAGTCAATAAAATGACCTTAGAAGAAAAGCTTGGTCAAATGACTCAAGCTGAAAAAAACAGCATTCCGCCAGAAGATGTTAGCAAGTATTATCTTGGCTCAGTCTTAAGTGGTGGTGGTGGTACACCTGCCCCAAATACACCCGCACTTTGGCGGGAAATGGTAGAAAGCTATCAAGAAGCTGCACTAAATACCCGCTTGGCGATACCCTTACTTTATGGTGTTGATGCTGTCCACGGTCACAACAACATGCGTGGAGCAACAATTTTTCCTCATAACAACGCTGTAGGTATGACAGGTGAAAGTGATTTAGCAAGACGTATTGGCAGAGCAACAGCGCTTGAATGTGTCGCTACTGGTGTTCGCTGGAACTTTGCACCTGCTGTTTCAATTCCTCAAGATTTGCGCTGGGGTCGTAGTTATGAAGGTTACGGACAACGTACCGAAACTGTCACTGAATTTGCAACAGCTTTTATTGAAGGTCTAAAGGGAGAAAGTTGGGATAGTCCAACCGCTGTTCTACCATCTGTAAAACACTTTATTGCAGATGGCGCAGCAACTTGGGGAAGCTCAACACGTGTAAATAGAGAAAAATTGGACTTCGATAGAACACTTGCCGTCTCCGACCTTGGCGAAGAATTTGTTCACCTTATCGAAGAAGGTGCATGGATGATTGATCAAGGTGTGAGTGAAATTGACGAGCAAACCTTGCGAGAGATTCACTTACCTCCATACCAAGCTGCTATAGATGCTGGCGCACTTAACATTATGGCTTCCTTTAGTAGTTGGGGCGGTAAAAAGATGCATGCTCAAGAGTACCTTCTAAGTAAAGTGCTAAAAGATGAAATGGGCTTCCAAGGCTTTATCGTCACAGATTGGGAAGGCATCAATCAAGTTGATCCAGACTTCTACACTGCAGTTGTCACCTGTATCAATGCTGGCATCGATATGAACATGGTTCCTTATGACTATACACACTTTATAGATACTTTAAAATTAGCAGTAGAAAAGGGTGATGTTTCTATAGACCGCATAGATGACGCTGTAACCCGTATTTTGCATGTCAAAGAAGTCTTGGGTCTGTTTGATACGCCTCGTACCGACGCTGCATTACTTGCCACAGTAGGCTGTAGTGAACACCGTGCGCTTGGTCGCGAAGTAGTTCGCAAATCACAAGTTTTGCTCAAAAATAATGACAATATCGTACCACTACAAAAATCTGAATCACTCATTGTTACGGGTATTGCAGCCAATGATATAGGCTACCAGTGTGGTGGTTGGACGATTAGCTGGATGGGTATGCCTGGTGCAATTACTGAAGGCACTACTATTTTAGAAAGTATAAAAACAACCCTTACAGACACTGCACAACTACACTACAGTGCTAATGCAGAATTTGATGCTGATGTACGAGCACCAATTGGAATCGTTGTCCTTGCAGAAGAGCCTTATGCAGAAGGTATGGGGGATAAAACTCATTTACATATTCCACTTAATGACAGAGCGCTTGTAGAAAAAACGAAGGCACATTGTGATAAGGTCGTGGTTATTTTAATGTCAGGTAGACCTTTACTAATCACTGATGAAATCGATTCATGGGATGCTTTTATTGCAGCCTGGTTACCTGGTACTGAAGGAGAGGGTATTACAGATGTCTTGTTTGGTGACCATGACTTCACAGGCAGATTGAGTTACAACTGGCCCAACAATATAGAGCAAGACAGTTACTTATGGGAAATTGGTGCAGGCTTAAGTAGCAAACTTGTAACAGTTTCATAAAGCCTTCTTATTTATTTTAGAGTTAAAGCATAACTCGTGTTGCTAAAAACTGATGAAATTACGTCCTAGACGCACAAAGTCTAGACCAATTGCTTGAATCATGACACTAATACCGAAGTGAATCATAAATGTCATAATCACAAACATATCGAAGCGTTGTAACTTGTGTGCCCTTCGGTTCTGATGACAACTTTTTCTGCTAATGGATTATGACTTTCTTCTTTCAGTTTAGTATAAGTAGCAGTTCCACGATTCACTGCTGTTGCAGTGAATCGGGAAGTGAATCGGCGAGCTTCGTAACGAGTAAGAATTAACTCACTTAGTGTGTACAGTTGTTACGTGGAAACGCTAAAGGATGTAAACCCATGTAAGTTGTACCGTCCCAAACGGGAAAACTTATATTCTCCAGCAACACGAAACACTCTTTAACTCTTATTCAATGGTTAGGACAAGTATTACAACTGAAATTTATCTAGCTCTTTAAGGTGATTTGCGTCTGTGACGACGTTTCTGGTTAATTAGGCTATTTGGATGTAAAATATACTCGAATTTAATTCAACTTAGCCCCGACCCTAACTTGCAAAAAAGTCTTCTGTATAACTAGAAAGCCTTATTTCACAAGAATTACTGAACTCAAAAGCTGTCCTAACCATTG
>CALGZD010000358.1 GCA_937934635.1 uncultured Deinococcales bacterium | reverse complement strand
AGTGTTTTATCTTTTGCGATGAGGATATCATAAGGTACACCTACTTGCTTCATAAGCGCTTCAGCAGTTTCGAGACCACTGTCATCTTTGGTAGCACTAATGATTAAAAGTTTCATTTCAAGAGGTGCATTTGGATTGGCTAACTGACCAATAGATGCATTTACTGGTATAGCTACATCACCTGTAGATGCTATTTCACCGCCTGCTGTTGTTGGTGTATTAAGCCCTGTAGGATTTCCAGCTTGGTGTACATGGCTTGCTTGTACTTGACTGGCATCTTTTTGAATTGTTGATGTTCTTCCTGGATTACTTTGGTTACAACTTGTAAGTAATACAAAAAGCACTAAGCCAAGCAAGAGCTTGACCGCTAGTATTACCGTGGAGGATGAACGGTGCATGGTTTAAGTCCTTTCTACTTTTATATGCATGTTTTATATGCATGGAGAGACTTTTTAAATTTTTCTAAGTAGGTTAACGCCCCCCAAAGACGCTAGTAAATAACTTAGCTTAATATAGTGTTGACGAAGCTAAGATTATAAAAGATATAAAAAGATAAAGATTTGATAATCGATTCTTATGAAAACTTTTTTCTAGGGTTGTTTTCTCGAAGACTGTTGTACGAAATAGCCCTCTTGAATAGGTTAAGAGGGCTATTTTTAGTTGTAATAGTGGGGGGATACGCAAAAGCCTTACTGACTTCGATTAAAAGTTATTGCGTCTATGCCTGTCCAGTTAAACAGAATAGTGTTACTGTCAATAATTGTTAATGTGCCTGGAACGTAGCTTGGGTTTACAAAGCCATCAAAGGCTGTTCTCCCTTGTCCTATGCCTGTTGCTACGTTGGCTTTCCAAGTAATCTCGCCCGCAGGAATGAAGTTGTCACCTGTAACTTTTGTTGCAACAGCATCTGTACCATTTTGTGTGATTTCAATGGATTCTATACCGCAACAGGAATAGTTCCCTGACCATTCACCAGCTAAGTTTGGATGCACCGTCCATGAGAATGATTGTTGTGCTGCTGCTTGTCCATCCGATACTTTAATAGTGACATTGTAAGTGTCAGCAGAGCTGATTGCTAAAGTGCCCGTAATTTTGCCTGTCGCTGGATTGATAGCTAGACCTGGTGGTAAGTTGCTAGCACTAAAGCCTACATAATCATTTTCTGCATCATTGAAAGAGATGTCTAGCGATATAGTGTCACCTTCAACACTACTCTGATTTGAGATAGAAGCAAGCGTTGGAGTGCTGTTATTTGTTGGAATCGAGATAGCTCCGCTTACTGATTGCCCAGAGTTTAGTGTGGCTCTAGATACTTTATCTGGTCCATAAGTCCAAGATGTACTCCCTGATAAGTCTGCACCTGTCACATAAACTGTTGCTGATCGACTACTTGAAATCTGAACAGTGTTATTGACTCTGTCCCATGTACCAGAAATTGCATTTGATGTAAGACCTTCAAAGAAAGAAGTGCGTTTTTCGAGTGTAGTAGTAATACCTTCCCAATCTTGGCTGATGATTGGAATGTCGAAATACTTGTCATATTCTTTAAGTGTCGCTTCTGACCAGTCATAAATTAGGTTTCGACCTGGGGCATACTCACGTAAGTTATCTTGGTGGAAGAAGTGTGGGTAAGGCGAAAAGGTAAGCACATGTCGCATAGCAATGTCTGCTTCAAATTTTAGTACTTCTTGCCAAGATTGATCACGTGTGAAGAAAGCATTGCCGTTGCCATCTCTAATGATGCCATCTACACCATAGAGGTAGTTGAACTCACTCGCATTTTCTATTGGTGTTGTTGTGTTGTAGAAAATGTTAGTTGGCCAACGTGGGATAAGCTTGATTCTTGCATCTAATGGATGAACGATAAGACAGGTGTCGCAACCATCTGCTCTAGTGTGTGTATCCCAACCACGGTTAGCTGCCATGTATTTGATGCCTACGTCTACTGCTGCACGTAGCATGTCGGTATTTGAACCACGAAGACCAAATTGGCAGTATTCATCGGTAGGAACTTGATCAACCTCGCATGGTTGACCGTTGCCATTGGTGATTAAGCCCCAGCCAAGTCCTGAGTGTCTACCTGTTACAACATATTGTCTATCGAATTCGAGGGGTTGAGATTCAGCAAATTGAATGTTTTTCTCGAACTCAGCTCGAGCCCCAGTGTAGTCCAAGGTATTCATATTTGCATGACTGAAGGTATGACTTACCCAATCAAAGAAGGTACCTGTACAGAGAGTAGCTGCTGACAGCGTTGCAGTATCACTACAATCAACAACTGCATTTGGGTCACCTTTGAGGGCATTAAAGATTTGAATATAGTTGAAGGTTGGCGCATTGAATCTGTTACGTAGGTCTAAAACACCATCACGTGCAGAATAAACATCTTGCGCATCGATTCTATAGACTTTTTCTTCGTAAGGGAAGTTTGATAGTGTTGCAGGATTCCAAACATCACTTTCTAAGTACCAATCATCAATATCGATGCTCAAATACATGCGTCTTTCACCAATGAAAACACCTTGTGTTAACCAGCGGAGCATGTCGTAGCCAAGTAGCTGTGTGTGTAGCAAAAATGGGTTATGACCCATCATCAGAGCCATTCTTTCACGACCATCAGTTGACGTACTGACTACACCAAGGATATTACCATTATTGTCTTTGAGAATTGGTGTTGCACTGACACCACCAGAGTTATCGAGGATAGAAGGGTAGTTAAAAGCATGTTTGACAGGAATGTTTGCGCTGCCTTTAAGTGAAGCAAATACACTTTGTCCTTCAGGCGTAATGGTCATAGAAAAGCTGTTGCTATTTCCATCTGCCCAACCATCACCGTTGGTGTCAACACCTTTGATGCCATAATCCTCAGGATAAACAGAAGGGAAGGCATAAAGCGTGAGCTGACGAACTGCTAGATCGCTTTGGTAACTCCAAAGCGTCTGCCACTCAGCAGGTTCAAAGGCACTTGCAAAAGAGCCATCATCTTTTTGATAGGGCAAAGAGGCAGTAGTCAAAATAAAGCCTTGATAACGACCACGCTCACCATTCATGAGCATGTCGCTGGTGAGAGTTTCATCCTTAGCAATAAGGATGTCATATGGAACACCTACTTGTTTCATCAGTGCTTCAGCAGCTTGGAGCCCACTGTCGTTTTCAGTAGCACTAATGATTAAGAGTTTCATTTCGAGAGGTGCATTTGGATTAGCAAGTTGACCGATACCAAACCCTGCTGGGATAGCTCTATCACCTACAGCAGCTAAGGAGCTGATTGTGTTAGTAGAGCTTGTGTCGATATTTGCTGCACTACCTGTTGGGTGGCTATGTGCAGTTGTTGTAGAAGGGTTACTAGGATCTGGATTATTGATTATAGGTGTATTAGTAGGATCATCAATTGTTCCAATGAATCCACAGCCTGCTAAAAACAGCATGATGATTAGAATCTTGAAGAATTTAAACAGTCTAATCGCAGAGAGGAATTTTTGCATATCTATACTTCGCCCCTTAGTATTGCAATAGTTTCTTGAAGTTTTGTACTAAAGCCCGTGCTTTAGACATATAGCCTTTTCATTTTTGACGGAACAGTAGGCTCAAATTCTCGAAACACATAAAGATTGCTTAAAATCTTCTCAGAATTTTCGTTACTTAAATTTTTAGTTAGGTATTTTTAAAATAATGAGAGTTT
>CALGZD010000357.1 GCA_937934635.1 uncultured Deinococcales bacterium | reverse complement strand
TTAGATTTGAGTGTTCTTTTGATGCTCAATCCATTTGGTGACATCACTACGAAAGCGGTTTTCCCATGCTTCTATAGGTGTTTCGGTTAGGCGCTCTAGTGCGCTATCACCAGATAAACCAAAGTCAATTGATAGCATTCTAGATACATCACTTTGCCATTTTGGAAAGCGTTGAGAGAATGATTGTGCGTGGAGCAAACATTGTGCTTCTGCTAAAGTTCTTTCTTCTTCACTGAGTCTGTCTATAAGATTTAACTGTTCGACGCTGTATAGAGAACGGTTGCTAAAGAGATGAATACGTTTGTAAAAGGCAGTTTGCCAAGCATTTTTGTCGTACCAAATAAACTTAAGAGGTGCGAGTGCTGTGTGTAGGAGCCATGGTGATGTGCGTGGTGAAAGACTTGTTTCTGCCCCAGTATCTAGTAGTGAGCTAGTGTAATTAGCATCGCTCGAGCCTCGATACCAGAGTATCTTACCGAGCTGATAACTCAGTTCCCCTGCAAGACGAACAGAGCGTGTTTCGTCTCCTTTTAGAGAGTAGCGAATAACGCCAGTAACAGGGTTTGTGCCGCTCCCACGCCCAGGTTCTACAACTTCCAAATTGACAGTACCTTCAAGGGGCGCATCGATATAAGACTCCACAACAGGTATGACATGAACCAATACATCATGTAAAAGACCAGCTTCTGTTTCTAAGTTTTTGGGGAAACGTGTAGTGATGCGATCAGTACGTCGTTCGCCTAGCTGGTCAATTTTTAAAGGTTCTGTATTACTCATAATGGTATTTGGGTGATATCCTCAAGCTAGAGTATATAGTAACCATACGTGATGTATGAATTAGAAAAAATAGTCACCTCATTTGAGGTTATAACTAATGTAACATCATTTAAGCATCATCATGGTGCAAGCTGTTTTTAGTATCCAGATGGTGCAAGCTGTTTTTAGTATCCAGTGAACTAAGCTAGGTGCTGATAAATCTAGCGGGTTTTAAACGAAATCTAATGAACAGTTTTTTTGTTCATTCATAAACCGCCACTTAGAAAAAAGATGCAACGTTGCAAGAAATATTTCCCGAACCAGATTTAGTTTGACATCCACTATAAGAATGCACCCAAAAGAATGCACTCAAAAGAATGCACCCAACTGTCGGTTTGGACATTGTTTTCTGCACTTAAACACTATATGCTTCATGCATGGGTCGAGAGAACTCTCTACTAATTCAAGAAAAGTACCGTAGACTTACGCCAACGACATGGGTAGGTTCAGTTCCTGTTGGCAGTAGTCACCCAATTGTTGTGCAGTCGATGACAAATACAGATACTGCCGATGCAGCCTCTACAGCTCAGCAAATTGCTGAATTGGCAGCAGCAGGTAGTGAAATTGTCAGAATTACTGTTAACAACAAGCTATCGGCTGAAGCTGTGCCAGAAGTAGATCAGCGTTTGAAGGATATGGGTGTTGATGTGCCTATCGTTGGTGATTTTCACTACAACGGGCATTTACTTCTAAAAGAATTTCCAAAAACTGCTGAAATCTTGGCAAAGTATAGGATTAATCCTGGCAATGTAGGTGCTGGCAAACACCACGACAGCAACTTCAAAACCATGATTGATGTTGCCATTGAGTATGACAAGCCTGTACGTATTGGCGTGAATTGGGGCTCTTTAGATCAGCAGTTGCTAACTAAGCTGATGGATGAGAATGCCGTTTCGGACACACCGATGGATGCTGCCGATGTTTTGATTGAAGCGATGTTGCAGTCGGCATTACTCTCGGCGGGAGCTGCTGAGTCTTACGGTTTAGGGCACGATAAAATTATCATCAGTGCGAAGGTATCTAGAGCTAGAGATTTATGGAAGGTCTATGGTCTTTTAGCTAATCGTTGTGACTATCCACTGCATTTAGGTCTTACAGAGGCTGGCATGGGGGTTAAGGGCATTACGAGTAGTAGTGCTGCACTTGCGCCAATCTTGTCACAAGGCATTGGTGATACCATTCGTGTTTCACTTACGCCTGAACCAGGTGCTAACAGAGCCAAAGAGGTTGATGTGGCACAGGAAATACTGCAAGCGCTTGATTTGCGTAGTTTTGCACCTTCTGTCACGGCTTGCCCAGGTTGTGGTCGTACAACCAGTACACTCTTTCAAGAGATGGCGAGAGACATCCAAGCCTATCTGAAAGCACAAATGCCAATTTGGGGTAAACAATATGAAGGTGTGGAAAATCTAAAGGTTGCTGTGATGGGTTGTGTGGTGAATGGTCCTGGAGAGTCTAAACATGCTGATATTGGTATTTCACTACCGGGAACAGGTGAAGACCCGAAAGCACCTGTATATCAGGATGGAAAACTGGTTAAGACTTTACAAGGTCCGAGCATCGTAGCAGATTTTAATGCCATGTTAGACGACTATGTGGTCAGACGTTACAGTTAATTTGTACATCTCCTGTCATGATATAATTTAAGTTGATGCACCTTTCAAACGCTCTTGAACATTGTATAAAGTTAACGAAGCAGCATTCGAGCACCTTTTACTTAGGGTCGCAGTTATTTAGTAAAAAGCAGCGACAAGCTGTGAGTGTTGTCTATGCTGTTTGTCGTAGTGGTGACGATGCGGTAGATGAAGTGAGTTGTCCAGACGAAGCTCGAGCTCGGCTCGAGCAGTGGTGGCAACACGTTGACAATGCATACAGTGGCACAATTGACGAAAGCCAACCCCTTGAAGTAGCCCTAGCTTGGGTCTTAGAGTCCTATGATGTTCCAAAAGAAGCTTTTCGAGAGCTATATCAAGGATTCGAAACTGATATAGCTATGCCAGAGCTGTTAACACAAGATGAGCTAATGCTCTACTGTCGTAGGGTCGCAGGGGTTGTTGGCTTCATGATTGCACCTATTTCTGGTTACTCTGGTGGTAAGGCTACACTTGATCAGGCACTTGCGCTTGGACAAGCTATGCAACTTACAAATATTCTCAGGGATGTTGGTGAAGATTTCCGTCGCAATCGCTGTTACTTGCCAAAAGAGTTATTAGAAAAGCATCAGATTGATGTTGAAGCACTTAAAGCTGGACATATCGATAGTAACTATGTGGCTCTCTTACAAGAACTTTTTGATATGACCCACAAGTTATATAGAAAAGGTTGGCAAGGTATTCCTAAGCTTAAGGGAACAGGTGCATTTGCCGTAGGTGTTGCTGCTCTTAATTACGAAGGGATTTTGCGAAAGGTAGAGCAAAATCACTATGACAACTTGAATAAGCGCGCTTACTTGCGGACACGAGAAAGACTTCTGCTGATTCCTAGAGCAATATATTCCATTAAATTTTCAAGCTAGTTTAGGTAGCACGCTGAAACCACATGTCAGCTTATACCGTGTCTGAAACTATATATAGTAAAAGACTATAGTAAAAGACTATAGTAGAAGAATGCGTTAGAAACGTCAGGTGCGTTAGCTTATTCTGCTATAGCACTCTAAGAGATAAACACTACAAATACATTACATGACTATACATGACTATATATGACTATGGGAGTCTTGAAGCCATTCTTCTATTAGCGTTTTCACGTAATGTTGACCCATGCTAAATGAGTTCGTTTCTACTCGTTACGAAGCTCGCCGATTAACTGACTTGGGTTAGTTGGGTTAGTTAATCGTGGAAGAGCTTTTAATCTCAAATACGCTTTGTTGGTCGACTGATAAGGTAGTAGCAAAGACAAAGCCCTGTTAGTAACAATAACAATTTGACCCAGAGTAGTGGAACAACAGTGATGCTGTACCCAATGGTTAAGACAATCATAGTGACGGCAAGAATTTTAGCTTTTAAGGGTATGCCCAAACCTGCTCGCCAATCTCGTATGAACTGCCCAAAGACCTTATGATTCATAATCCAGTTGTAGAATTTTGGACTGCTACGGGCAAAGAAGTAAGCTGCGAGCAATAAGAAAACTGTTGTAGGCATAACAGGTAGAAATGCACCAATAAAACCTAGTCCTGTACAAAATAAACCAAGACCTAGCCATAGATAACGCCTTGGCACATTCTTATCAACATTGACTTCATGACTGTAGTCAATTGTTTTAGGGGTTGTTTTAGGAGTTGTTTTATCTTGTTCTGACTGCTCTGACATCAATATCCTAAAATTCTATGTTTGTAATACTTTATTTTATGACTTCGCTATGTAGTTTACCTTTTTTAACAGCAATGCGTACTTCAGCATCTCGTACTTGCATAAAACTTTCATAGGCCGCAGATTCAATCGCAGTGACCAGTTCAGTGTGTAAGCCTCTAGCACCTGTGCCACGCTTGTGAGCTTGTTTGATGATGTGTTTCATAGCATCATTGGAAATCGTTAGCTTAAGCCCTTCAGCCTTAAATTCATTTATAAACTGTGGCAGGATGTTTTTTTCAAGAATTAGTGTCATGGTTTCTTCTGGTAGCGGTGGGAAAACTACGATTCTTGAAAAACGACCAATAAGTTCAGGTAGGAAACCATATTTTTGAAATGACTCAGCCTCTTCTAAGTTGGGTACATCCGTTTGAAACGTTTCTTGGAAGCCAAGACTGCCTCCTTCACTCTCAAGCATGTCTTGATAGCCAGCAAAGGCACCACAGGCAATGAATGGAATATCTTTTGTAGACATGCGAATACGCTGACCGTATTCAGAAACACCATAGTCCATTGGCACAACTAGTTCAGCACCTTGGAGCATGGCAAGTAGTTCTCGCTGTACACCATAGCCAGAAACATCTTTGGTTGTGCCTTGTCCTGCAAAGCGTGCATTGCTGCTTGAAGAGGCTAGTTTGTCAAATTCATCCAAGCAGACAATGCCACAGGATGCAATCATCGGATTACCATCGGATGCGAGGATTAGTCTAGTTAATATTGTGCGGACGTCATCGCCGATGTAGCCACTTTCGGTGAAGCTCGTCACGTCAACGATGACAGTTGGTAATTTGAGGATTTCTTGAAAGAGAAGTTCTACAAGGTAAGTCTTGCCACTACCTGTTGGACCAAGCATGAGTACATTTTGCTTGGGAGGAAGTGTATCACGGTTTTCACCGTCTAGTACGATGCGCTGGAGTCGACGTATATGGCGGTATGCCATTAGTCCAAGGGCTTGGCGCTGTTTTTCTTGTCCACGATAGCCATGGTTTTCTAGTTCTGTTGCAATGTCTTGTGGTGAGGACTTGGGTAGACCATGGAGCATGTCTTTGAGTCCTTCTAGCATGTGACGGTGTAGTTCTTCTGGGTTGGGCATGTTGCCTTGCTTGAGCATAAAAGTAGTATACAGGCTGTGCTTGTTTTAAGAGTTAACAATATACCTAAATCTGGACGGTTTACCAGATTTCGTGTATCGACTTGTGTAATCCTTGACTTAATCATTTTGACTTGAACCACTACACACGAAATCGGAAACCTTCTTAGCTACTTCTTAGCTACTTTTTAGCTAAAAGTACCTCTTACAAATCGAAGTGCCGTTTCTGCTAAGACTGCTGTTCCAATTGGCATTGTACTCTCGTCTAGATCAAATTCAGGGTGATGCAAGAAGCGTTGTGGCGTACCTTCTTTCCAGGTACCTAAGCGCAACATAGCACCTTGGCTGGCTTTTGCCATATAGGCGAAGTCTTCACCTCCCATTACTAATTGCCCTTCAATGACATTATTAGCAGAGAGTAAATCTTCTGAGGTAGAACGTAGCCAACCAGCGACGTTTGGATCGTTATAAAGCGCTGGGTAACCCCAGCGGACGTCTATTTCATAGTCGCCACCAAGCGCTTTTGAAATAGAGAGTGCATTTTCAACCTCTTCAACAATTTGTTTGCGAACGTCATCACTAATGCTTCGAAGGGTTAGGTCTAGCTCAACATCATTTGGAATAACATTGCTTACAGTTCCGCCCGATAAGCGACCAACAGTGATGACTGCTGGCTCTGTAGGGTTTACCCAACGTGATGCAATGCCGTGAATTGCAGTGAGGATGGGTGCGGTCATGAAAATAGGGTCACGAGACATGTGTGGCGCAGCGCCGTGCCCACCTTTGCCTTTAATTTTTGCAAAGATGGTATCTGCATTGGCCAGCAAGTAACCATCTTTGATTCCTACCTTGCCACTTTCTAAACTAGGGTCAACATGCAGTGCAATCACGGCGTCTAAATCTTTGATTGCGCCATCTTCAATCATGCGAGTAGCACCGCTTTTGCCCTCGCTATCCGAGTTTTCTTCGGAAGGTTGAAAGAGGAGACGTACTTCACCGTCGAAATTTTCTTCACTCAGAAGCTTTGCTACGCCCATCAACATGGTGGTGTGTGAGTCGTGACCACAAGCGTGCATTTTGCCTTCATTGACAGAAGCGTAGTCCACGCCTGTCATTTCAGTAATAGGGAGGGCATCCATGTCTGCTCGTACGCCAATTTTTGGACCATTGCCATTGCCAATAGATGCCACAACACCTGTTTTGCCAATGCCAGTTTTATGCTTTATACCAAAGCTGTCTAAAGTTTTAGCAACTAAGGCAGCAGTTTCATGCTCTTCAAAACTGAGTTCAGGATTTTTGTGAATGGTACGACGTAGGTCTGTCAACATGGGTTGGAGTGTTTTAGCACGTTCCAGCATTGGGAGTTCTCCTTATCAACTAACTTATTATCAACTAACTTAGATGTGATGTACTATTTGTGTGTTTGAAAGTATAACAGACTTAACCTTGCGACGCACGGTTGAGGAAATGAATGGGTGTATGCTTGTAATGTATGCCCAGCTAAATTGACGTCAAAGGATACCTTTAAAAATATTAGACCTTTAAAATACTAGACCTCTAAAATACTAGACCTTGGCGGTTTTTTCGCAAAGCTCAAAAACACGCTGAGCTAATTAGCATCCATTTTGTGGATATACCCGTTGTGGATATACCCGAAATGAATAGAACGAGAGATTTACATGCACATTTCGAATTTTGCATTTTCAAATATAGAGTTGACAGCTCAACAAATTGAGCTTTTACACATAGTCAAAGGACTTAATCAGGACGGATTTGAACTGATTGTTGATGTAAAAGATGATCGTTCATCAGC
>CALGZD010000356.1 GCA_937934635.1 uncultured Deinococcales bacterium | reverse complement strand
ACTAGAAGAGCGAGCCTATTGACTCATGAAGGGAAGATGTATAGGTCGTTCAATGTCTGTTTTTAAGATAATAATTGTGCGTGTTCGTTCGACACCTTCAAGCATAAATAAAGTATCTAGAAACTTGTCTAAGGCAACAGTGTTACTAACACGTACTTTAGCGATGTAACTGTCTTCACCCGCTACAGCGTGTAGTTCTTCGATTTCAGGTAAGGTTTTAAGTTTTTCAACTAAGTCTTTGGCTGGACTTCTAGCTTGTGGGCTGATGGCAACAAAAGCACTGATGTTCTTATCAAAAGCTTCTGGATTCAGAATAGCCCTGTAACCAAGGACTACGCCTGATTGCTCGAGCTTGCGGATGCGTTCGCCCACAGCAGGGGCAGATAACTTAACTTTCTTGGCAATCATGGCGTGGCTTGCACGACCATCTTCACGCAAGATAGCTAAAATTTGTTGATCGACTTTGTCAAAATCGGATTTAGGCATAGAAGTATGGACTCAGGTGAACTTAACTTTCTTAAGTGATTTGACTAATTATAACAGTATCCTCACCATAAAATGAAGTATAAAGGTGCTATGAGGCGCTTTTCTTTCTTATTTATGTGTTTTGGCGTATTGCTAATGTTAGTGGGTTGCTCAGCCGCAACCTTTGCTGTAACTGGTTCATCTGAAGAAGGCAGTCAGTCCAATATTGTTTTTGCAGTTGCCTTTCAAGATCAAATTGCTTTGATAGATGGCAAATCGTTGACAAATACGACAGATGCAGCGATTCAGCAAGATAGTTTGTTTGCATCGCAAGCATTGCCAAATGCTAGTCAGGCAATTGCCTTTGATTTTTCACGTCGTGACTCTCGTAGAGACGAGCTGTTTTTGCTGAGTCGTGATGCGAATAATACTGCGTATATATCTGTGTTTGATATGACTAAGGCAAATATTGCTAATGGAGATGGGGCACTGCTTAGCAAGCGGGCTGTTGTTGAAGTGGGTGTGGGAATGGCTCGAGCCGAGAACGTCCTCTCCCCAAGCAACTTTTGTGTAACAGATATCCAAAGTAGTCAATCAGGACGATACCTAGCACTAGTGAGTAATCAAAGAAGCTGTGATGACGGTAGTTTTGAAAAAAATGCTATAGATATTATTGATTTAGGGGAAGACTTACAAGCAGAGCCAGAGCTTGTGTTTCACAAAGACCTGAATCAGGCGATTGGGGAAAATAGTCATATCTTTATAGATCAGGCTGCTGGTGTTTTATTCTTTCTTGAAGGCTCACAAGACCAAGGTACTTTAGAAAAACTCAACATTCCAAATTTTGAAGAGACTACTGTTTTAAGGAATCTAGATATCGAAGATATTATTGATATTCAACGTTTTGGACAAATTAACGATAGCGATGAAGAGATGATTATTGCGAGAACTACAAATTATGCGGTAGTCACTAATTATTTGGATACAGCAACATTGGCATCTCCAATTGAATATGGTGAAACTGTAAAACAAATCTTTCCAAATGCTAGCCCATTTACACCCAAAGGTCGTTTTTTTGCTTTAAGTGATACTGAGTTGTTTATCTATGATTCACCTCAACTGGTGAATAATGTTAGTACCTTTGTTAATGCACAAGATGCTTTTTATGAGCCGCTTAATGACTATGTCTATCTGCTTTTGAATGGCAGAATTCAACGCTATAATGCTTTAGGGGTTTTTGATGTACCTAATGTAAGTCTGGATAGTTTTAATGTGTCGGCTTTGGAAGATGTGCACTTGTTTTCTTGGGTACGAGAAGCCTCTGTGGAAACCACGCCATAAACTTTGTGATATAAAACTTGTGATGCAAAAAAAGAACCCTCTTTTGAGGGTTCTTTTTTTTCTACGCTTGTCTTGATTGATTCCTAGTCCATCAGTGGTAAATCAACCTTATAAGCATCCCAATTATCTTTTAACCAAGCATGATCTGGATCATCTACAGGTGGTGTGGCACGAGCATCGCTCACTAAATCACCTGCAAGATAATTTAAGAAGTACATCGTTGCACCAGGTGCTGCTGCCACAGGGTGATAGCCTTCGGTGACGAGTACTAAGTCATCACTCATGACTGAAAATACTTCATCAAAACCAGTTTCGTTGTTGTAGTTTCTATGCAAGCCAAAGCCAGCAGGTTTATCAAACTGGAAGTGATAGGTTTCTTCTAAGTATGGGCTATCTAGATGTCTGTCATGACAGTGTGGTGGCCAACCTGACCACATACCACCAGGTATATAGACTTCGAAGAGAATCAGTCTTTCTGCTGGTAGTGGGTGCGAGAGTACATGATGCACTTCACGCACAGCAGCACCACCACCACGAACTTCAGTACGCATTTCTTCAGGTTTGAATAAACGAATAGGGTAGATGCCTTCTGCTGGTGCAGTACCAATTGCACATTCAAATTCAGTTGTTGCTACAACTTCAATTGTGTTTTTAGGCGGGGCATATAAGATGCTTGGTTTTTCTTTGAAAACGCTTGTACGTGCTACTTCAAAGTCTTGACCACCTGTGCTGAGTTTAGCTTGACCACTTAGAGGTACAAGTGCAGCTTCATTGCCTTCTGTATCAAAATTATAGCTTTCACCAGCTTGTAATTTAACAACTTGATAACTGAGATAATCCCAACCGTAGTCTTCTTTTTTGACATCAAACTTCAAAGAACTATCTTTTGCTTTGATGTGGTGTCTGTTGTTACCTTGATTGCCTTTATAGCTCATATAAAACTCCTTCTATACTTTGTTGTTTTTTAATGCTTTTGTAGGGTGGGCTATGCCCACCAGTTGTACTTTTACAACAAAAACTTATGTATGGAACAATTATTACCTATGTCTTTTCACTTTTTCAAAATGTAGTGCGTGAAACGCACCCTATGATTCAAATGTTATCGGTTTGAATGATGTTCTTACAGTCTTTTTGGCTTGATGGGCATAGCCCATCCTACAGAATTTTAGTTGTACTTTTACAACAAAAACTTATGTATGGGATAATTATTACATATACCTTTTTGCTTTTTGTAAAAGGCGGTGCGTGGAACGCACCCTACGGTTTAGAGGTAAATTATTGTAATAATTTCTTTGTCTTATTTATGGGCATAGCCCATGCTACTTAACTATGGCTCGCAATAAACTCTTCTACTTCGGGCAGTGTAGGTAGTGCTGCTGCACAACCATCTCGACTAACAACTAGTGCACCACAAGCTGCTGCAAATTGTGCGCTCTCTTCCCAACTCTTACCATTGAGGTGACTAAAAATTAAGCCACTGGCAAAACCATCACCAGCACCAACAGTGTTGGCAACTTTTACTTTATAACTACCAAAGTCTTGAGGGGCTTTTCC
>CALGZD010000355.1 GCA_937934635.1 uncultured Deinococcales bacterium | reverse complement strand
AAAAGCATCTCTACCGACAAGGCGGCTACAAATGTCAGACCCTAAAGCACATAAACTTTCAGTTGTGCTAGGCAGCAGACTAATGATTCGCTGTGGCTCTTTAGCAATAGTAACTTCAGTGCCAACAGAATCTGTAAGGGTTAGTGGATAACTTGTACTTAGGTCGATGGCCGATGTTGCACAGCTAGTAAGTAATGCAACCACAACAGCAAAAGGAAAAAGAAACTTTAGTTTCATAAGAATGCCTCCTCGGACATGTAATCATCTAAGGCTTGAAGTGTTCAAAAGCCTATATGATTGCTACTGCTATTCGTCTGGTATTCGGGCTTTACCGTTGCGGGACAGCGATGGAATTTCACCATTCTTCCCCAGAGGAATTAGGATTTTGTGTTTTTTAACACAATCAGTAGCTTGGTTAATGTACGTTATTCGAAGAAGCAAAGTCAATAGGGGTGTGTCCGCATATTGTGGGTAGAAAACATATAGGTTTAATCTAACAATCCTTGAACATTCGATGCAGACACACTTTTAGAGTTTATGAATGAACTCACAAGAAGTTGGGTCACTAAGTTTCTAGTATGTTACTAAGTCGTAGCTTTGTTCATTACGCTTCGCTACAAAAACATCTTAGTAGATAATACATTTTGGTGTATCCCCTATATTTCGGACACACCCCTTGTTAGTTGATAGTTAGCTGATATTAAAAAAGCTCCTAAAAAAACACAACATCGACTTTAGAAGATGTAACGCTTTTTTAAGAGCTGTAAAGTTCTAACTTTTTAAGAGTTTATATGGATATATACAACAAAAATTGGTTAGAAAAAATCAGTCAGAAATTGGAAGGACTTGACGTCCTTTGTAGCTGCCACAACTTTGGCAAACAGCATGAGGTATCTTCTTTTCACCACATTCTGGACAATCTACGATTGTTGGTGCTGAAAGTGCATCGTGTGCGCGACGGGTGTTACGGCGTGATTTTGAGTGCTTTTTCTTTGGTACTGGATGCTTTGCCATAATAAACTCCTCTAAAAAATAATATTTAAACTAACTTAAGATACAGCAATATACTACTTTAGCGTGTTTTTGAGTTTTGCGAAAAAACCGCCAAGGTGCGCTTCTTTATAAGGCTTCTTTACAAACCAACTGTGGTTAATTCATAAAACAGGGGCGCACCAGCTAGCTCTAACAGTTTGCAGCATTATTCGCCTGATATATAGTGACAATCAGGCAGCAAAACGCAGAAATAGCATAAGTCACAGGTCGTGACCTAAGTAAGGTCTATGATTCTAACTTAATATCTTTTAGTGCTGCAAAGGGATTATCTGACTCGATGTCTTCTGTAGTAGCAGAATCATCTGCAATAACATTGCGTAAATCGTTACAGGTATCGGGGTTTTCGCAAACTGCCGTTAAAGGCAAATCAACCATAAAAATCTGTGTGATGAAGTTACTGAAATCAACTTCTGTTTCAGAAAACACCAATATGTCGTTTTCTTCACCTTCAATAAGACCAAGAGGCTGCCCTAAAGCGGAATCGTAGCTCATGCTAAACAGTAGGCTCGAGCCACTCTTCACCACTACATCTTCCAAGCAGCGACGGCAAAGCATCGTCACTTCACCTCGAATGTCACCTCTAAGCACAAATTCGTCATCGCCACCTGTCGGATAAATCGACATTGACCAATCTAGTGGACCTGTTAAACGATAATCTTCATTTGAAAACTCTTGATTTGGCAATAAAGAACCAGACTGACTAAACTCACGAATTGCAGTCGGGTCACGATTTAGAAGTTTTGATAGGTTAAGTATTGCTTGCTCGCTGGCAGTATTATCCGTAGACATATCAGAAGAGTAGTATAGGTAGCAGTAATATCAATGTCAAGGATTGTTCTAACCCTACTTGATCTAAACCTGCTTGTTCTAAACCTGCTTGTTCTAACTTTATTTGTTTTGATAAAGCATCTCTACATCTTTCCAGATATATCTCACTGAAGAAACTCTGTTCCCATCTGGCATAGGCTCATTTGAAATCTCATGGCTTAATCCACCCAAAGCTTCATAAAATTTACGAGCTGAGTGATTTGCTTCAAACACCCACAAGTACATTGTTTTATTATGCGTATTCGCTAGCAACCACTTAGCTACCTCTTGCATCAGCACCTTGCCTAGACCTCTGCCTTGATAAGCAGGGTCTACATGTAAATTATCAAGATAAGCACCAAAATTTTCATCATAATTGGCAAAGAGACAAACAAAGCCAGCTAAGCTTTCTCTATCTTTAGCAATCAAGATACACTGATTTAGATTTTCAACCTCAAATCGCTTCTGCCAAACAGCTTGTCTGTCTTGGAAGGCATGATTATCCAAATAATCATCTGAAAGACTGCCTCTATAGGAAGCTCTCCAGCTTTTGGTGTGTAGCTCGGCTATTTGCTGAGCATCTGCCTTTGTTGCTTCATGAATAGTAAACGACATCACTTAAACTTGAAGTAAACAAACAGTCTTCCATGATTCTTGCTGTCTTTGTCAATACGGTGGTACTTCTGCTTGATATGTTTTTGTTCCAAGAAACGAATTACCTTTTTCTTGAGCTGACCAGAGCCTTTACCTGGAATAATTTCAACCGTTTTTATTTTCTTTTCTACAGCTTGATCAATAATGTCATTCAAAGCTTCGTCAATTTTGTAGCCTTTGTTGTATATGTCGTGGAGGTCGAGTTTAAGTTTTGCCATAATTT
>CALGZD010000354.1 GCA_937934635.1 uncultured Deinococcales bacterium | reverse complement strand
AATAAACTTGTTCTAAGTTTTGTTCTTCTTCTTTTGTAATGCTTAAGTCTAGGCCTGCATAAGCTTCATCTACTGCTTTACGGTAAGCCTGTGTTGTGGCTGCCACATAGTAAGGGTCTTTGTAACGACCTTCAATTTTTAAGCAACTGACACCTATGCGAACCAGTTCAGGTACTTGATGCAATGCATACAAATCACCAGGAGATAGTAAGTAGCTATATTCACCAAGATCACGTTCTTCATCATCAACCATCAGGTCATAGGGCAAGCGACAGGCTTGAGCGCATTTACCACGGTTAGCACTGCGTCCACCCCAAGCTTCCGAAGAAAAGCACTGCCCAGAATAAGACACACACAGCGCTCCATGCACAAAGACTTCTAGCTCAATATCGGTTTGCTGACGGATTTTTTCAATATCTGCTAAGGATAGCTCTCGACCAAGCACAACACGGTCAGCACCAAATTGTCGTGCAAGCTCTGCCCCTTCACTACTGGTAATGCTCATCTGGGTACTTCCGTGAATGTGTAGCGATGGTGCAACTTGACTTGCTAACTTTGCAATACCTACATCTTGAACGATGATGGAATCCGCCCCAGCTTGAGCAATTTTTTCTATGGCACGTTCTGCTGCATGAAGTTCATGGTCAAAGACTAAGGTGTTGAAGGTTACGAAGCCTTTGACACCACGTTCGTGTAGTGCAGTCATAACGTCAGGAAGTTCTTCTAGTGTGAAGCCAACTTTGGCTCTTGCTGTAAAGTGATTTAGCCCAAAAAAGACAGCATCTGCGCCAGCTTCGATAGCTGTTCTGAGTTCAGGCCAGTAGCCTGCTGGACTCATGATTTCTGGTTTGATGTGTGTTTTGTTGTTTAGCGATGCTGACATAGTTTTTTGCCTTTCAACCAATACTAACGCATCATGCGTTAGCCATCTGCCACCTAGCGTTAGCCATCTGCCACCTAAAGGAAGCTTGGTTAGAGGGTATAACAGTAGCTATGGAATTATTGGGTGGTCCACTCTTTTCAGTTGCTGGTGCAGGTGAATCTCACGGTCCAGGCATAACAACAATTGTTTTTGGTTGCCCTGCTGGGCTTCGTGTCGAACGTGAAGCTGTGCAGCACTATTTGGATAGACGTAGACCAGGAAGCAACAAACACGGTACACCACGAAATGAAAAAGATAAAGTTCTGTTTACCGCAGGCTTGTTCGATGACACTAATCATGAGGCAATGCTTGCAGGTCCAGAAATTAGTGTGACGCTTGATGATTTGAATTGGTCAACAAGCAGCTATGAATATGGGTTTACAACAGGTGAACCTATTGCTGCTACAGTACTTTCCACCACATCAAAATCGCAACATTATCAGCAGTTTTCAGGTAGCAGGGGAGAAGTGCGTCCTGGACACACTGATTTGGTCAAGCACTATAAATCAAAAGGTTTTGTTGATTACCGTGGTGGTGGTCGCTCGTCTTACCGTTCAACTATCTCTGATGTCATTGGCGGTTCGATTGCAAGACTGTATCTACAGGAAACCTTTGGCACAGTCTTTCTTTCATCCATCTGCCAAGTTGGTGAACTTAAGTCAGAGAAGCATCTTGCAGATGTATTTGCTGATAATGTTTTTGGCAGTAAAGACCTATCTCAAACTGAAGTAACAGAAGTAGTTTCAGCTATGCAAGCTGCTACTATTCACTCGGTAGATTCTGCCTTTGCAGATGAAGCAGGCGAACTTATCAAAGAAACCCGTAAGGTTGGAGATTCAATAGGTGCGGTGGTTGAAGTTGTTGCTCTAAATGTTCCAGCTCTGATAGGCGAACCACTTTATCAAAGCTTAAAAGGTCGTTTGATGGCAAGCCTTGGAGGGCTTCATGCGGTGAACGCTTGCGAGGTGGGTGCAGGGCGCAAGGTGGCAAGCCGTTTAGGTAGTCAGAACAATGATGCTATTCGTTTAGATGGTTATCAAGGCAACAATCATGGCGGTATGCTTGGAGGGGTTACAACGGGTAAGCCTCTTGTTGCTACTGTAAGCTTTAAGCCAACTTCAACGATTAACTTGAAACAAAAATCAGTTCGTAAAGATTTGAGCGAAGTTACCTATGAGCTTAGCAAAGGTCGCCATGACCCCTGTGTTGGGGTTCGTGCTGGTGTCACGCTTGAATCACGAATGGCAATTGAAGTGATGAATGCGGTTCTGGTACATCAAGCGAAGCATGTTGATGTTAGTAATTTTCAACTATTTTAAAAGAATATATTTGAGGTAAACTGACGATAAATGATACGTTCATTGCTCATCATATTAATATTACTTGCATTGGTCTTAACTACGCTGTACCTCATGCTTTTTAGACCAAATCCAAACGATACCTTACAAAATTTGCCGTTGCAGAATTTGGCGGGGGAAGTAGTGATGAGTGAAACACTTTATGACGAAGATGCTGTTATTAACTATTTTTCGGCTGAGTGTGGTAATTGTCCTCAGACGATGACATTGCTTGAGACTGCTCGGAATGCTAAAAATACGAGTTATAGTGGGCTTCAATATAGCTATGTCTATTTTGGCGATGATGTGGGTGCGGCTCGAGCCGTAACGCAAGACCTAAACATACCAGAAGAACTTGTCTTCCTCGATAAAGACGCTGCATTTATGCAGTCCTTTGGAGGGCGTAATTTACCCCTAACGCTTTTTGTTGAAGCTGGTGGACAAGTAGGGCTTAGACGCACTGCTATTCCAAATGCAAATTTTTTAACGGTTAGTTTGAAGAAGTTCTTACGTTAACCTTTTCTGTACTTTTCTGTGTTAAGAGTTTCTTAGCAGAAACTAATATCAAAATTATATAAATGTGTATTGCACAGCTTTTATACCGAGTTTGTATACCGGGTTTTTATACCGGGTCCGACACTATCGTTTATTAAGTAAGCAGCTATAAGCGTCAGGTGCTCAACCACATGCCGCTTCATAGTTAGATTTTTAAATCAGAACAGCTTATGAATTAAGCGGAATTGGTATTAAATAGCTTTTAAATAGCTTCTATACAGCAGGATTAAGGGAAGTATCTGTCTTATGTATCGATTTTTTGTAGTTTTTTTTGTTCTCATATTCATAGTTGCTTGTAATACCTCAACACCAAAGATTCCGAATAATGTACCAGTTGTAGAGGGCATAAAGCTTTCTACTCAAGTCGATACAGCAATAACAATAAGCTTTTCTGGAAGCGATGCTGATGGAGATAGTCTTAGTTATGAAGTGTCTTCACAGCCTACTAACGGCACAGTAGGAGCAGTTAATGTTGACAAGATTATCTATACGCCAGATGCTAATTTCTCAGGGCAGGATAGTTTTGAGTATGTAGCTAAAGATGGTAAAAGTAGCAGTGTTTCTGCTGAAGTTCAGATTCAAGTTGTTAAAAACAATTTACCAGTTGTTGAAGCGCTTAAAGTTTCAACCTTGGTGGATACTATTGTCACAATAAGCTTTTCTGGAAGCGATGCTGATGGAGATAGTATTGACTATGAAGTGCTGTCAGGACCTCTTAAAGGTACTTTGGGCGTAATTAACGAGAATAAAGTTGTATACACACCGAATTCTGGTTTTGTAGGACAAGATAGCTTTACTTATGCTGCTAGAGATGCTCTTGGAGCAGGTACTGCTGCTGAAGTGCAGATTCAGGTTATTAGAAGTAATACTAAGCCACAAATCAATAAGCAGAGTTTTTCAATACAAGAAAATAAAGCAGTGAATACTGTTGTTGCTAATGTTGCAGCGACTGATGCAGATGGTGATGATTTGCGTTATGAGATTATTTCAGGCAATAGTCAAAATACCTTTAAAATCAATGCTGATAGTGGTGAATTGCGTTTGGCAAGTGTGCCAAATTTTGAAGCGGTAAATAGCTATGCGCTTCAAGTCAAAGTAACTGATACAGGTGGACTAACTTCAACAGCAACAGTGACAGTGCAAATTGCCAATGTTGATTATGGCAAAGTGATTTTCGCAGGTGATAGCATTACACGTGGTTGGGATGGTGTTGGTGGACGCAACGTTAGTGGTGTTGCTTGGCCGTTGAAAGTGCAAACTGCTTTAAGTGGGAGCTTTGCTGGTGACTTCACAACTCAAAATAGCGGTATAGATGGTGATACTGCTATTGGTCTGAAGAATAGGCTTGCTTCGCAAGTATTGAGTCAAAATCCTAGGTTTGTAACTGTACAAATTGGCACTAATGATGTTTATAACAATGGTGGTATTGCTACTGCATCACCTACAGTTGCTGGTTATGAGGCGCAAATTGCCGCAATATTGCAAAATTTGAAAGCAACTGGTTCAATTAAACAAGTTTTTGTTTTAGGAATTATTTCACCAATTAAGAGTAGATCAGACGTAGTTTTTCCTGGTCTTATTCAGATTCCACAAGCACAATTAGATTCACAGGTTGCTGCTTTCAATGCTGCATTGCTGAGACAGTCACAACAACGTGGTTTTGTGTTTATTAATTTGGCTGCTCAGTTTCCTGCTGATGCAGCAAGTAGACTCGCTTGGTTACCAGATGGTGTTCATCCTAGCGAAGCTGGTTATAACCGCATTGCGAGCCTTGTTGAAGCACAGTTGCGAGCTAATTTTAATTGAAGCCTGAATAGGAAAGACTTAAAGTAGTACTTGGTGATCGCCTTCAGGCTCTAAAGCCATAAATCTGTCAACCATGACTTCAATGCCGAACTTAAGCATGAAGTTTAAAGGACTTATTAGACGTTCTTGAGGTGCATTGTTTGGGCGCAAATGGCTATCAATACGGTGAAATTGATTGCTGATAGTACTTTCTTGAGTTAGCAAAGCTTTGGCACTTTTTGACTTTAGGCTTTCTATAACTTTTTTGAAGTGCTTATCTGTTTTGCTAACAGGATTTGCGAGTGTTAGATCAATGTTATTGATATCTGTAAGCATGGTTTGAAGTGTTTGCTCAAGTGTTTCAATGCTGCTATGAAAGCTCTCGCTATGACCGTTTAAGCTCAAAATAAGATCTTCTTTGATGGTGGGAAAGTCTGCTAATTGTTTTAAGCTCAGACCATACTTTTCCATAATCCGCTGTACAGGTGGTTCAATTATTGTCACAGTCATTCGTGGGTAAATCAGTGGCATGGTGACACCATGTAAGTCGTAAACCCCTTTAAGCTGTGCAAAGTACTTGAGTTCACCTGGACCAACCACAGTTAGTGCTGTTGGCAATACACTATCTTGAGTGATGGGTCTAAAGCCTGCTGCTGGTGTGATGCGACTTGGGGTTTTATCTAAAATCTGATGTAAGTCGTCTAAGCTGTATTCACTGTCATCGCTAAAGAAAAATTTCCCATCAACGGTTCTTAAAAGTTGTCTTTGTTGATTTTTTTCTTCAATAAAAAGATTAGTTGCTGCTTCTGCACGACCAAGCTGTGGTGTATGACCTAAATTTTGAAGTGCCTCTGCAGCTTGATTGATGGCTTCTGACGAAGCAAGTGGGTTTGCAAGTTCAGTCTTGATTACATCAGTAAACAGTGAAGCTGTGTCGTCATCTAAAGGATTGATGATGATTAAGCCTTCTGGACCTAATAACTTGTAGAGCATAGAGGCGAAAAAGTCATCAAAGCTATTGGTACTTTGAAAACTTTCAGCTATGAATTCGAGGACTTCTTCTTTAAAGTGTTGCGGGTAGTTGAGTGCAATAATTTCTGTTTGCAGTTGCTGTAACCAGTCATTTTGTAGTTCTAAACGCCCAGACGGAACACCTTCAGCTAATGGCAGCTCAATTTTCTTGAGCTGTTCATCCATATCTAAAAAATAATTGTGATTGATTTCTTCACTATCGTGGTCTTGCGACGCAAGCCAAAAAATGGCAACAACTGGTTTTTCTTCAGTGCTTAACTCTCTTGCTTTTTTGATGGCAGTAACAGCTTTAGAAAGGGTAAAGTTTGGTCCTAAGAGTAGACCAACTTGCTGACCTGTGACAACAGCTCTGCTTTCGTTGTGACTTAGTAAGTCAAGTGATTCAAAAACCTGTGGTGGTGCTGATAGCTTTTTAGCATAGTTACCAAGTTTTGAGACTAGATTAGTACGGTCAATTGGTCTTGGCAGCTTCAAAGCTGCTTCTGCATCCCCTTTTGCATCTCCTTGCCCCTTACGGATAGGCAGTGCATAGAATTGGTTCAAATTACCTGCGAGATAACTTGATTTAAAATCAGGTGTTGACGTCACAAGATAGGCTATAACATTTGCAGTAACATTTATAGAGGGTAAAATCGCATTTGAGAATAGTTATGAGTAGCATGTTTTGAGAGCGTTAGCGTAAAAAACTGCTGAGGTGTATCCGTAACGCATAGCTTACAACAACGTGGATAAGTCATAATTGTTGTCATTTGCCAGAGTACGGATACATCCAAAATCGTATTGTAATTTGCAAAAAAATGCCGTCTCACTATAATTGTTGAGACGGCAGGAATGTTACTTATCTTTTTCTGACTGCTTAGTTTTACGTCTTGCTTCTTCAGAGCGAAGCTCTTCACGGAAATGCTCTCGTTGCTCCTGAATAAATGTTCTAAGTGACTTGCCTAAAGTCTGAAAGGTTTCAGGAATGCGTCTTGGACCATAAAATAACAAGATTGCAACGAT